>NZ_JBHLUH010000057.1:0-4034 GCF_042433955.1 Phytohabitans kaempferiae
GAGCGCTCACAGTACGCTTCCGGGCATGAGAACGCGGAGCGAACGCACCCCCATGCCCACCCCCACCAGCGCGCCGTGCCCGCCCGCGGCGGAGCGAGGACGGCCGTGAGCGACCGCCCCTGGTACGAGTCCTTCGCCCCGCCGCCCGCCCTGCCCGCACGCGCCTGGCTCGACACCGACGCCCCGCGGCTGTCGCTCGACGGGCTGTGGCGCTTCCGGTACGCGGGCCGTGCCGACGGACCCCTCGACTTCATCCGGCCGGCCTTCGACGACACCGGCTGGGAGCGCCTGCCCGTGCCGTCGCACTGGCAGTTGCACGGGTACGGCGCGCCGGCGTACACCAACATCAGCTACCCATTCCCGCTCGACCCGCCGCGCGTGCCCGACGAGAATCCGACCGGCGACCACCGGCACGCGTTCCGCCTCCCCGAGGGCTGGCCGCCGGGCGGGCGCGCGGTGCTCCGCCTCGCCGGCGCCGACTCGGCCGCCCGCGTGTGGCTCAACGGCGTCGAGGTGGGCTGGACCAGCGGCAGCCGGCTGACCAGCGAGTTCGACGTCACGGAGGCGCTGCGCCCGGGCGGTGACAACGTCGTCGCGGTGCGGGTCGTGCAGTGGAGTGCCGGCAGCTACCTCGAAGACCAGGACATGTGGTGGCTCTCCGGCCTCTTCCGCGGCGTCGACCTCCTCGCCCGCCCGGCCGGGGGCGTCGCCGACGTGGAGGTGCGCGCCGACTACGACCACCACACCGGCGCGGGCACACTCACCGTCACCGCCGCGACGGGGCAGGCCCCGGCCCGGGTACGCGTGCCGGAGCTCGGCGTCGACGTCGCCGCCGGCGAGACGGTGCGCCTGCCGCGCGTGGAGCCCTGGTCGGCCGAGCGCCCCCGGCTCTACGACGCGACGGTCAGCACCGGCGCCGAGACGGTGACCCTGCGGATCGGCTTCCGCACGGTGCGGGTCGTCGACGGCGTACTCACCGCCAACGGGCGGCGCCTGCTCTTCCGCGGCGTCAACCGGCACGAGTTCCACCCCGACCGGGGCCGCGCGGTCACCGAGGAGGACATGCGCGAAGACGTGCTGCTGATGAAACAGCACAACATCAACGCGGTACGCACCAGCCACTATCCGCCGCACCCCCGCTTCCTCGACCTCTGCGACGAGTACGGGCTGTGGGTCGTCGACGAGTGCGACCTGGAGACGCACGGCTACGGGACGGTCGACTGGCGCGGCAACCCCGCCGACGACCCGAGGTGGCGGGACGCGCTGGTCGACCGGATGCGGCGCACGGTAGAGCGGGACAAGAACCATCCGAGCGTGGTGCTCTGGTCGCTGGGCAACGAGAGCGGCAGCGGGCGCAACCTCGCCGCGATGGCCGGCTGGACCCGGCGGCGCGACCCCAGCCGCCCGCTGCTCTACGAGCGCGACTGGACCTGCCGCGACGTCGACGTCTACTCCCGCATGTACCTCCCCGTCGCCGAAGTGGAGGCGATCGGCCGAGGCGAGGAGGCGCCGCTCGACGACCCCGCGTTGGACGCCCGCCGCCGCGCGATGCCGTTCATCCACGTGGAGTACGCGCACGCGATGGGCAACGGCCCCGGCGGGCTCGCCGAGTACCAGCGGCTGTACGAGCGGTATCCGCGCCTCCATGGCGGCTTCGTGTGGGAGTGGATCGACCACGGCATCCGCGCGCGTACCGACGACGGGCGCGAGTTCTTCGCCTACGGCGGCGACTTCGGCGAGGAGGTCCACGACGGCAACTTCGTCGCGGACGGGCTGCTCTTCCCCGACCGTACGTCCTCGCCCGGCCTGCTCGACGTGAAGAAGGTCTTCGAGCCGGTGCAGATCGCCGGCTCCGGTGACGGCGTCGCCATCGCCAACCGGTACCTCGACAGTGGACTGTCGCATCTGGACTTCCGGTGGACCCTGGAGGACGACGGGGAGGTGGTGGCCCGGGGCACGCTGGCGGTCGGCGACGTACCGGCGGGGGAGAGCACGGTGGTGCGGCTGCCCTCCCTCCCGGCGACCACCGGCGAGGCGTACGTGACGGTGTGCGCGGTGCTCGCGGCCGACGAGCCCTGGGCCAAGGCCGGCCACGAAGTGGCGTCGACGCAGCTGGAGGTGCGGCAGCCCGCCACGCCGAGGGCGGTCACGACCTCTCCGGCTCCCGTGCCGCCCCGGCCGGAGGGCGGCCAGCTCCATGCCGGACCGGCCGTGCTCGACGGGCGGACCGGGCGCCTCGTGCGGCTCGGCCCGTGGGAGGTCGACGGCCCGCGCCTCCAGGTCTGGCGCGCGCCCACCGACAACGACCGCGCGCCGCACGGCGAGGCCCTCGAACCGGTCTGGCGCGGCGCCGGCCTCGACCGCCTCACACACCGCGTGGACGAGGTCGCCGTCACCGGTACCGGCGTGGTCGTGCGTACCCGCGTCGCGCCGGCGGCGGTCGACGGTGCCCTGCTGGCCACCTACGCCTGGACCGCGCTGGCCGGCGACCGGCTGCGGCTGGTGGTGGACATCGGCGTGGAGGGGCACGTGCCGGGCCCGCTGCCGATGCTCGGCGTCGTGCTCGGCCTCCCCGGCGAGCTGGACCAGGTGGAGTGGTTCGGGCGGGGGCCCGGCGAGGCGTACCCGGACACCGGCCTCGCCACGCGTGTCGGCCGGTGGTTCCGGACGGTGGGCGAGTTGCAGACGCCCTACCTCTTTCCGCAGGAGAACGGGCGCCGCGCCGGTGTGCGCTGGGCGAGTGTCACGGCCGGGCGGGGCGGCGGCGTGCGGGTCGAGGGGCGGGCGCCCTTCGGGCTGACGGTGCGGCCGTGGACCGCCGAGGCGCTGGACCGGGCCGCGCACCCCACCGACCTGGTCGCCGACGGCCACACCTGGCTCACGCTCGACGCCGGCCACAACGGCATCGGCTCGGCCTCGTGCGGGCCGGGCGTGCTGCCGGGCTATCTGCTGCCGGCGGCACCGGCCCGGCTGGAGCTGGAGCTGCGAGTGCTGTGAACGCGACACGCCCCGGACCGCGGTGCGCCGGACCACGCGGCGCACCGCACCGTGGCGCCCCGGTCAGCGGCTCAGGCGGCGGGCAGCGCCACGCCGGTGAGGGCGGCGCACCGCTCCACCAGCGCGTCCTGCGTGGCGGGGTCGTACGCCTGCTCGTTGAGGCGCACCACGCGCCGCTCGTGGAAGAACGTGCCGGTGACGGTCGCCTCGGGATCGTCCGACGTGGCCAGCCACACGGGCGTGTCGGCGCCGGCCGCCACGTCGAGCGGTGCCACGTCGCCGCTCATCTTGGTGCGGATCCACCCCGGATGTACGGCGTTGCAGAGCACGGCCGGGTAGCGGCGGGCGGCGGCGAACGCGATCGCGGTCATGGCGAGCTTCGAGCCGGCGTACGCGGAGTCGGACGTCCAATTCGCCTCGTGCTGGAGGTCGTCGAGGTCGATGCGGCCGCGCCTGATCGAGTTGGAGCTGACGTAGACGAGGCGGGAGGGGAGCGGCAGGAGGGCGGTGAGCAGGTACGCGGAGAGGGCGTTGACCTGGAACGTCCGCTCCAGCCCGTCACCGGTCACCGGCCGCTCGCCCTCCGGCGGGAGCCAGCCGGCGTTGTGCACCACGACGTCGAACGGTGGGCGCGCGCTCAGGTCGGCCGCCATCGCCCGGGTGGAGGCGAGTGATGCCAGATCGCCGACCACGACATCGTCGGCGCCGGCCGCGCGCAGCCGCGCCGCCTTCGCCTCGTCGCGGGCGTGGCGGACCACCGCGTGCCCCCGCGACTCCAGCTCCGCGGCGATCCCCGCCCCGATCCCGTCCGACGATCCGGTCACCAGAAACCTGCTCACCCGACACCTCCTCACAAGATCCAACCATCCCGGCACCGGGCCGCGACATCCACGTGCGAGGTCCCGGCCTCCCGCGTGAGGGCCAGCCGCCCCGGAGGCCGGGATCGGCGACATGGCCGTGACCGCTCACAGCGGCGCGCCGCACGCGCGGCGGTCGCCTCCTGAGCGTTGTCCAGCCGTGAGAACGTAGCGGAAACA
>NZ_JBHLUH010000058.1:0-112487 GCF_042433955.1 Phytohabitans kaempferiae
GCACGAGCGAGCGAACCAGGAGGCACAGTGAGCGAGCGAGTTGGCGCGGCGGCGCCTTCAGCGCCGCACGAGCGAGTGGACCAGGGGGCGGAGTGACCTCCGCGACCCTCGCCCCGGACCGGTCGGGCTCAGCGCGCCGATCGGCCCGGGGCGGCCGCCTCACTCGCGCCTCCGGCCTCGGCCTGGGGATCGCGATGCTGTGGTTCAGCCTGCTCGTGCTGATCCCGCTGACGGCCGTCGTGGTGACCGCCTCCGAGGGCGGCTGGAGCCGCTTCTGGCAGGCGATCACCAACGAGCAGACCGCCGCCGCGATCCGGCTCACGGTCGGCACCGCGTTCGGCGTCACGCTGGTCAACATCGTGATGGGCACGCTGATCGCGTGGGTACTCGTACGGGACCGGTTCTTCGGCAAGCGCCTGCTGGAAATCCTGATCGACATCCCGTTCGCGCTGCCCACGATCGTCGCCGGCCTGGTGCTGCTGTCCCTGTACGGCCCGACGAGCCCGCTCGGCATCGACATCCACAACACGCGGATCGCCGTCTTCATGGCGTTCCTCTTCGTCACGCTGCCGTTCATCGTCCGCACCGTGCAGCCGGTGCTGGCCGAGCTCGACCGCGAGGTGGAGGAGGCGGCGGCCTCGCTGGGCGCCAGCCGGTTCACCACGTTCCGGCGGATCATCCTGCCCAGCCTGACCCCGGCGATCGCCGCCGGCGCCGCGCTCTCCTTCGCGCGGGGCGTCAGCGAGTACGGCTCGCTCGTGCTCCTCTCCGGCAACCTGCCGATGCGCACCGAGGTCACCTCGGTCCGCATCCTCAGCAGCATCGAGAACGACAACCTGGACAGTGCCGCCGCCGTCGCCTCGGTGCTGCTCGCCATCTCGTTCGCGGTGATCGTGATCCTCGACGTCATCCAGCGGAAGGTGATGCGCCGTGGCTGAGCCGGTGACCGCGTCCCGGCCGCGCACGCCGCGCGGCCCGGGCCGCTACGTGGCCCGCGTGATCGTGATCGCGTACCTGTTCTTCCTCGTCGCGTGGCCGCTGTCCCTCGTCGGGCAGAACACGTTCGAGGGCGGGCTGGACAACCTCCGGGGCATCCTGGAGGACCCGGACGTCGTACACGCGCTGCGGCTGAGCCTCCTGGTCGCGGTGCTCGCCGTCGTGATCAACACGCTCTTCGGGGTCGGCGTCTCGCTGCTGCTGGTCCGCTACCAGTTCCCCGGCAAGCGGCTGCTCAGCGCGCTGCTCGACGTACCCCTGTCGGTGTCCCCGATCGTCGTGGGCCTCGCGCTCGTGCTGGTGTACGGCGGCCGCACCGGCTGGTTCGGCCCCACGCTGGAGAGCGCCGGCTTCCAGGTCATCTTCGCCACGCCCGGCATCGTCATGGCGACGGTGTTCGTGGCGCTGCCACTGGTGATCCGCGAGGTCGTGCCGGTCCTGGAGGAGGTCGGCGACGAGCAGGAGCAGGCCGCGCGGAGCCTCGGCGCGGGCGGGTTCCAGACGTTCTGGCGGATCACCCTCCCCGCGATCAAGTGGGGCGTCATCTACGGCGTGGTGCTGAGCCTGGCCCGGTCGCTCGGCGAGTTCGGCGCGGTGAAGGTGGTCTCCGGCAACGTGCTCGGCGAGACCCGCACGACCACGCTCGTGGTCGAGGAGAAGTACCTCAACTTCGACAAGGGCGGCGCCTACGCCGCCGCGTTCCTGCTCGCCCTCGTCGCGGTCGCCGCGATCGTCGTCGTCTCCGCGCTCCGGCCCAAGGAGCACAAGTGAGCGCCGCGCGAGCCGGCGGGCGAGCCACCACATACAGGTCTGCGAGGCGAGGACGGCCGTGAGCATCGAAATCACCAACGTCGGCAAGCGATTCGGGAGCTTCGTCGCGCTCGACGACGTCTCCGTGAGCATCCCCTCCGGGCAGCTCACCGCGCTGCTCGGCCCGTCCGGCGGCGGCAAGTCCACACTGCTGCGGATCATCGCCGGGCTGGAGCAGGCCGACACCGGCCGTGTGGAGATCGAAGGCGTCGACGCCACCAACCTGCCGCCGCAGAAGCGCAACGTCGGCTTCGTCTTCCAGCACTACGCCGCGTTCAAGCACCTGTCGGTACGCCGCAACGTCGCCTTCGGACTGGAGATCCGCCGACGCCCCAAGGCGGAGATCCGCGAGCGGGTCGACGAGCTGCTCGCGCTGGTGCACCTGGAGCAGTTCGCCGACCGGCTGCCCGCGCAGCTCTCCGGTGGCCAGCGGCAGCGGATGGCGCTGGCCCGCGCGCTCGCGGTGGAGCCGACGGTGCTGCTGCTCGACGAGCCGTTCGGCGCACTGGACGCCAAGGTCCGCAAGGAGCTGCGTGACTGGCTGCGCCGCCTGCACGACGAGGTGCACGTGACCACGGTCTTCGTGACGCACGACCAGGAAGAGGCGCTCGAGGTCGCCGACGAGATCGTCGTGATCAACGAGGGGCGGATCGAGCAGATCGGCTCCCCCGACGAGCTGTACGACGCGCCCGCCAACGACTTCGTGATGCGCTTCCTCGGCCCGGTCACGCAGCTCGGCGAGCGGCTCGTACGCCCGCACGACCTGGTCCTGCACACCGGCGACGCGGAGCCGGGCGCGGTGACCGGGCGGATCACGCGGATCACCCGGATCGGCTTCGAGATCCGGGTCGAGGTGACCACCGACGACCAGGTCGTCGTCGTGACACTCACGCGGACCCGCTTCCGTTCGCTCGACCTCGACGAAGGCGCGACCGTGCGGGTCGCGCTGGCGCCGGAAGCGCTCGCCGCGACCGTGGAGGCATAGTGCACATCTCCGCCCGGAGCGACTACGCCCTCAGGGCACTCGTCGCCACCGCTGGCTTCTCCGACGGAGGTCCGGTCTCGGCCACGAAGCTGGCCGAGGCGCAGGCGATCCCGCTGGGCTTCCTGCACGACATCCTGTCCGACCTGCGCCGTGCCGGCCTGCTCACGAGCCAGCGCGGCACGGACGGCGGGTACACGCTGGCCCGCCCGCCGTCCGAGATCACGGTGGGCGACGTGCTGCGCGCGATCAACGGCTCGTTGAGCACGGTCCGCGGGCTCCCGCCGGACCAGGTCAACTACCACGGGGTGGCGAGCAGCCTGCCGGAGCTGTGGCTGACCCTGCACGAGGCCATCGCGGACGTCGTGGACCGGACGACGCTGGAGGACCTGCTGCCGTCGCAGTGGCGGGCGACCGCCTGACCCGGGCGGCCGCCTGCCCGGCCAGCACGCCGGCGAGGACGAGCGCGATCCCGGCGACCTGGGCCGAGGTGAGCGCCTCGCCTGCGACGGCCGTACCGAGCAGGACGCCGGTCACCGGGTTGAGCAGCCCGACCAGCCCCACGGTCGCGGCGCCGAGGTGGCGCAGCCCGGCGAACCAGGCGGCGAAGGCGATCGCGGTCGCGACCACGGTGACGTACGCGAAGCCCCACAGCGCCGGCGCGTCCAGTGCCGGCGGCGCGCCCTCGACCGCGACCGCGAACGGCAGCAGCAGCACTCCCCCGGCAACGAGCTGCCACGACGTACCGGCCAGCACGTCCACGTCCCGCCCCCAGCGCTTGGTGAGCACGTACCCGAGCGACGACATCACCATCGCCGTCGCCGAGGCGGCGACACCCCGCCAGTCGACCGGCCCCGAGCCGCGGAAGAGCATCAGCCACACGCCGGCGAGGCCCACCACCGCGCCGGCCACCGTGAGCGCGCGCGGCCGCTCGGCGATCAGGGCCCAGGCGATCAGCATCATCATCACCGGCGCGGCCGCCATGATCGTCGAGGCGACGCTGGTGGCGAGGAGCTGCGAGGAGAGGTAGATCAACACGAAGAACGCGCCGACGTTGAGCGCGCCGAGCAGCAGCGAGCGCCACCACCACGCGCCCCTCGGCCGCCGCCGGCTCAGCGCGAGCAGGAGCAGCCCTGCCGGCAGCGCCCGGATCGCGGCGCCGTAGAGCGGGGCGTCCGGCGGCAGGTACTCGCGGGTCACGAAGTAGTTGCTCCCCCACGCGACCGGCGCGACCGCGCAGACCAGCGACCACCGCCAGACGGCGCCCGAGCCCCGGCCGGCCCGCTCCCCCTCGGCCGGCACCGCGCGAGTCACCATGATCCCGATAATAGCTTCCCAGGAAGGTATCCTGTCTCGTGTGACCGATCACGTGTCCCGCATCCAGCGGGAGTGGGCCCGCGAGCGCCCCGACCTCGACGTCTCCCCGCAGGGGGTGATCGGGCGGCTGCACCGGCTCGCCGCCCTCCTGACCGAGGAGCTGTGCGTGGTGTACCGCCGGCACGGGCTGAGCGAGGGCGAGTTCGACGTGCTCGCCACGCTGCGCCGGGCCGGCGAGCCCTACGAGCGGGCGCCCGGCGAGCTCGCCGCGTACACGATGGTCACCACCGGCGGCATGACCAAGCGGATCGACCGCCTCGAGCGGGCCGGCCTGGTGACCCGGCGGCGCAGCCTCCGCGACGGGCGCGGCCGTGTGGTGGCGCTGACCGAGGCCGGACGGGAGCTGATCGACCGGGCGTTCACCGAGCACATGCACAACGAGCGGCGGCTGCTCTCCGCCCTCAGCCCGGAGGAGGCGGCCCAGTTGGAGGCGCTGCTGACGGCCTGGCTGGCCCGGGCCGCCCCCGGCGGGTGATGGAGCCTCACCCGGTCGCGCCGGAACATGCCGGCATGACGACGACACCGGAGGTACGTACCGACGAAGAGGTCCAGCGGGACGTCCTGGCGGAGCTGCGCTGGGACGCGCGCGTGCAGCCCAACGAGGTCGCCGTCGCGGTGGGGGACGGCATCGTGACGCTCGCCGGCTGGGTGGACAACTACGTCAAGCGGTGGGCGGCCGAGCGGGCGACCCAGCGGGTACGGGGCGTGACGGCGGTCGCCAACGAGATCGAGATCCGCCCGCCGGGCGGCGGGGGTGCGCCCACCGACGCGGACGTCGCCGGCGCGGCGGCCCGCACGCTGGAGTGGAACGCGCTGGTCCCGCCGGGCCAGATCGAGGTCACCGTCTCCGACGGCCGGGTGATCCTGCGCGGCGAGGTCGAGTGGGAGTACGAGCGCCGCGAGGCCGAACGCTCGGTGCGGGCACTGGCCGGCGTGCGCGGCGTGACCAACTCGATCGCGGTACGGCCGCGCCAGCGCACCGAGCCGAAGGCCCTGGAACAGCGGATCGCGCAGGCCCTCAGGCGCAGCGCGGAGACCGACGCCGAGCGGATCATGGTGGAGCAGGACGGCGACAAGGTGATCCTGCGCGGTGCCGTACGGTCGTGGCCGGAGCGGCGGGACGCGGAGCGGGCGGCCTGGTCGGCACCGGGCGTGCGCTACGTGGAGAACAACATCAGGATCGGCCCGTAGCCAGCTCGATCGGCACGTAGAGCCCCTGCCGCAGCGCGCGCAGCACCGCCTGCGTGGCGCTCGGCGCGCCCAGCCGCGCCTGGATCGCCTCCAGGTGGGCGGCGACGGTGCGCGGCGGCACCGCCAGGGCGGCGGCGATCCGCGGCAGCGACCAGTCTTCGATGAGCCGCCCGAGGATCTCCAGCTCGATCCGGCTCAGCCCGTGCAGCGGGCCGGGCGGCGACAGCACCGCGACGCCGGCCAGGTGGCGCGGCACCGAGGCGGTGCGGGCGAGCACCGTGACCCGCAGGTGCCGGTCGCTGCGCGCCACGGCGGGACAGCGCGACGCCGGCTGCGGGCACAGGAACGTGCTGTGGTCCTGGCGGCCCGCGTGTGCCGCGGCCGCCCGGAGCACCGGCGAACCGGGGCGCAGCAACGGATGGCCGGGCAGGCCGGGCAGGGGCAGCGTGCCGTCGGCGGCGGTGAGCACCACGCCGGCCCGCGCGTCCCGCACGATCAGCGCGGCGGCGCCCAGCGAGCGCATCGGATCCAGCGCCCGGCTGACGGTGCTGACCAGGCTGGTGAGCAGGTCGCGGGCCGCCGCGGTGGGATGGTCGTCGGTGTCGGTGCTGAGCCCCAGCACCCCGAGGTAGCGCCCGTCGTCGGCGAACAGCCCGGTGGCGAGCCCGTTACGGAAGCCGGCGGGCTTGAGAAACTCCGCCCACGAACGCACCTCGTCCAGCGGCACCGCCGCCTCGCTGAGCCGGATCGCCCGCCGCTCGCGGGTCAGGCCGACCAGCTCCACGTCGGCGACTCCGGCGGGACCGCTCATGTGCTGGTCGAAACCGTCGGGATGGCCGCGGCTGACCAGCGGCGACTGCTCGCCGTGTCGCGGGTCGAGCAACGAGACCCAGGCCGCGCTGTATGGCACCAGCCGGTGCAGCGGCTCCAGCAGCGCCTCGGCCCGCTCGGTCAGGTCGCCCCCGCCCGAGGCGATCGCGACGATCTCGCGGACCACGCGCAGCGCGCCCAGAGTGCGGTCGGCCACGGTCACACCTCGCTTTACCCGCGGTAGGTTACCGCCAGTCCGCGCCTCGAGCCGCCCAATCCCGCGGGCACGCTGTGAATATACGGCCCGCCGTGCGGCGTCGATGGCATCTATCAGGAGTTTGCCGGCGCGAACCGGGATACCAGAGGCCAGCGCGTACCGGCGATGATGTCGCGAACGGCCGTCCTCTTTGCTCAGACGCGGGTGCACCGCCGTGTCGTCCGTCCGAAGTGGATCAACTCAGCGGCGGTCGCGGCGCCGCCACGACGCGGGGTCGGCGCCATGGATCGGTAATCCTACGGATTGGCAGGCCACTCCGGACAGTGTGGAATCAGTCACGTGCTGCAAATGGTGGTCGACTCCCGCGAACTTGTCGAGCAGGCGTGCCGGTCCATCCGCGCCGATCCGTGGTTGGCACCGGCACTGGGGATGGCGCGTCACACCGCGCGCGATTCGTTGAAGAACGCGCTGACCCTGCTGGTCGGCGGCACGCTGGCCCGGCGGGCCGAGCACGCCGTGGCGGGTTTCATCGCCTACCTGGGGCCGCGCGGCCTCACCAACGACGAATACGACCGGCTGGCGCACTACGTCCTCTCCGCGGCGCTTGCCCGGAGGGTCGGTCCGGAGCGGCTGATCCTCATCGGCGCGGCGCTCACGACCGTCCGCATGGCGCTGCTGCCCGGCACCTGCCGCCGCTGACCGTCCCGCACTCCCCCGCGGCGCCGATCCCGCCTCCTCATCGCCGACGGTGCCCTCCGCCCGGATGAGCCCCGGATCACCCGTCCCGCGCGAGCCCGCCTCACCTCATCCCACGCCAGCCTGGACGGTGCACAGGTCATCTTCGTGGGAAGGACGGATCGCATGACCACCGCCGTTGCTATACGTAGCGACGAGGAAATCCAACAGGACGTGATGGCGGAGATCCGGTGGGATGCCCGGCTCCAGCCGAACGAGGTCGGGGTCGCCGTCAAGGACGGGATCGTCACCCTGACCGGCTGGGTCGACACCTTCATCAAGAAGTGGGCCGCCGAACGCGCGGCCCAGCGGGTACGCGGCACACGCGCGGTGGCGAACGACATCGAGGTGCGGCTGCCGAGCTCCGCCGAGCGCTCGGACTCCGACGTCGCGGCGGCCTCCACGCGCGCCCTGGAGTGGGACGCCCTGGTGCCGACCGACCGGATCGACCTGACCGTCTCCAAGGGCTGGATCACCCTGCGCGGCGACGTCGAGTGGGAGTACCAGCGCCGGGCCGCCCACCGCGCGGTCCGCGGGCTCTCCGGCGTGCGCGGCGTGACCAACCTGATCTCGGTACGCCCGCGGGTCCAGCCAGCTCCCGACGAGTTGCAGCGCCGGATCCAGGACGCGCTGGTGCGCAGCGTCGAGACCGACGCCAACAACCTCCAGGTCCGGATCGACGAGGGCGGGGTCACGCTGACCGGCATCGTGCGGTCGTGGATGGAGAAGCAGGAGGCCGAGCGGGTCGCCTGGTCCGCGCCGGGCATCACCTCGGTGATCAACCGGATCACCATCGAACCCTGACCGTGTACGCGAGCTGAGGGCTCGGACCTGTCGTGGTCCGGGCCCGGCCGGGAGGGCAGCCGGATGGGTAACGCACACGCGTACGTCGCCGACACGATCGAGAAGACCGACGTACTGCTGAAGGACATCGAACGCGCGCTGGACATGCCGAAGGAGCGGCGCAACCTGTCGTACAAGGCGCTCCGCGCGGTACTGCACGCACTGCGCGACCGTCTCTCGGTGGACGAGTCCGCGCAGCTCGCCGCCCAGTTGCCCACGCTGGTGCGGGGCATCTACTACGAGGGCTGGCAGCCGGGACAGGTACCGGTGCGGATGAGCCTCGACGAGTGGCTCCAGCAGGTGCGCGAGGAGTGCCCGATCGACGTCGAGGGCGGCACGCCGCGGCTGGTGCGGTCGGTCCTCTTCGCGCTCAGGCGCCACGTCACGCCGGGCGAGTGGGACGACGTGCGGGCCAGCCTGCCGGACGAGTACTCCCCGATGATCCCGTAGCGCCTGTACGCAGCGGCGCCGCGACCCCACACCGGGTCGCGGCGCTATCGTCGTGGCTCACCTCACTCCGGCGGCGGCAACCGGGGCTCGGCGGCGGCGGCCGCGCGGCGTCGCCGGTCCTGCCAGTACCAGAGCGTGACGAGCACGACCGCGGCACCGGCGAGCATCACGATGACGCCGGTCGCCCGCAGGTCGATCCACCAGGGATTGACCTGGATCGCGAACGCCAGCACGGCGCCGAGCGCGATCAAGAAGATTCCCCCGCCGATGCCCAATGGTCAAGGCCTCCGCCGCTAGGCTGCCGATCCCACCGAACGTACCGCGCCCCAATGGCCCGGATCGGCGCCGCTCACCCAGCCCGGGTGGCGTGCTTTCACCCGACCACGGCAAAGCGTGGACGTATGGCCAAAGACGTCAACATCGCCGTGATCTACTACTCGGCCACCGGCAACGTGCACAGTCTCGCCGAGGCGCTGGCCGAGGGGGCGGTCAAGGCGGGCGCCCACGTACGGGTACACCGCGTGCCCGAACTGGCGCCGGACACCGCCATCGACGCCAACCCCGATTGGCGGGCCCACGTCGACCGGACGCGCGAGACGGTCCCGGAGGCGAGGCTGGACGACCTGGCCTGGGCGGACGCGTACGCGTTCGGCACGCCGACCCGGTTCGGCATGGTGTCGGCGCAGCTCAAGCAGTTTCTGGACCAGGCCGGCGGGCTGTGGCTCAACGGCGTGCTCACCGACAAGCCGGCGACCGCGTTCACGTCGAGCATCAACCGGCACGGGGGGCAGGAGACGACGCTCGTCTCGCTCTTCAACCTGTTCAGCCACTGGGGCTCGATCATCGTGCCGCCCGGGTACACCGACCCGGTCCTCTACGAGGCGGGGGGCAATCCGTACGGCGTCTCCTGGCCCACCGGCCAGCCGCCGGAGCTGCCCGACGACCAGACCCTGCGCGCGGCGCAGTACCAGGGGCAGCGGCTCGCCGAGATCACCCAACGGCTGCGCCCGAAGGAGGAGTCGACCCGATGACGCAGACACTGGTCGACGGCCGCCCGACGGTGACCGTCGCCTCGTACACCGACTACCCGGTCGCGCAGCACGCCGTCGACCACCTCTCCGACAACGGGTTTCCGGTCGACCGGGTCGCCATCGTCGGCACCGGCCTGCGCATGGTCGAACGGGTGACCGGCCGCATGACGGTGGCCAAGGCGGCGCTCTCCGGCGCGGCCACCGGTGCCTGGATCGGTCTGCTGATCGGCCTGCTGCTGGGCATCTTCGCCGACCGGAACTGGTGGTGGGTGATCCTCACCGCGCTGGTCCTCGGCACCATCTGGGGCGCCATCTTCGGCGCGGTCGCGCACGCCCTGACCGGCGGCGGGCGCGACTTCTCCTCGGTGACCGGGCTACAGGCCAGCGAGTACGCGTTGATGATCGACGCGGACCGCGCCGACGAGGCGGTCCGCCTGCTGGACCGGATACCGGCCCACTGACGCCGGCGTCAGGACGGTCGGGCGGGCTGTCCTGACGCCGGCCCCAGACCCGGACCCGGCGGACGGCGCCGCCGGGTCCGGCCACGCCCCGCTGAGCCGCCGCCGCGGCTGCGTGACGGCTCAGCGCCCGCCTCGGCCCCGCGCCCGCCTCGGCCCCGCGCCCGTCCGGCAGCAGGGCCGCGTTGGCCGAGCGGGCCCGCTCGTACGCGGTCTCCGGCGCCCAGGTCCCGGCGGCGACCTTCGAATCCGCGTAGCGCCGCGCGAGAAGGTCCTCCCACTCCACGAACTCCGCGTGCGTCATGGGCCGTACGGACACCTCCGGCATGGCAAGATCGTGGCACATGCCTCCGCCGAACGCCTCTCCATTACCGCCGGCCGACCCGCACCGGGAGCGCCGGCGGGCACTGCTGTCCGGCGTCGCCGGGCGGCTGCGCGCGGCCGGGATCGAGACCGAGTTCGCGGAGCTCGAGCCCTACCAGGACTTCTACGGGTCGCTGCCGCCGGGCACGACCGGGCTGGTGTGCGATCAGCCGCCGACCACCGCGCGCTTCCAGGTGACCGTGGTCCGCGTGCGGCGCACGCTGCCGCCCGGCGAGGGCGGCCTCTCCGCCGACCGCCGCTCGTGGGTGCGCGACGCCGACGTGACGTACGACCTCGACAGCGCGGGCGAGCCGGCGTTCGAGGTGACGATGCTGGAAGACCCGGACGACGGGCTCGGCCACGACCGCGACACCTCCGCCGAGCGCACGGTGACCGGCGACGAGCAGGCCGTCGTCGACACGGCCCGACTCTGGTACGGCTACCGCCACACGCTGCGCAGCACTCCCCCGAAGGCCGACCCGCGCCGCGAGCGCAACCGGCTGCGGCGGGAGATCGAAAAGCGTGACGCGGCCGCGGCGGCGCCCGACCTGCACACCGACGTGGCGGGCGCGCTGGTGACCCCGCGTGACGCGCTCGCCGGCGATCTGGCCCGCCTCGACGCGGGGCTGCTGTGCTGGCACTTCCCGCGCGAGCGCAGCGGCCGGTACGCCCGGCGCGCGGTGGTGGCGCTGGCCCGCTACGGCCCCGACCCGGGCAAGCGCGGACCGTGGCTGACCGTCCGGGTCCGCGACGGCGCCCTCACGCTCGGGATCGAGCCGCTGATCGGCGTCAACCAGGACCACCGGTGGGACGCCACGCCGTGGCTGTGGAGCACCGCCGGCCGCACCGCCACGCCGGCCGAGCGGTGGCAGGTGGCGAGCGCGGAGGAGGCCCGCCCGCTGGCCGCGCTCCTCGACGAGCACGCGGTCGCCGCCGCGCTGGAGAGCGCCGGGGTACAGGTCGACACCGACGTGGCCGCGCTGCTCGACGGCTTCCCGACCCGCTACCTGCGCGCCGCGTACACCGACGCCTGGGTCGCCGCCCTCTACGGCCAGCTCGCCCGGTCGGCGCCGTGGCGCTTCGCCGCCGCGTACGACGCCTGGCGGCGCGAGCGCACCGCGCTGGGGCGGTCGGGCACCGGTCCGATACCCCTCTTCGGGCTGACCGGCCTCAACCAGCAGCGCCGCCCGATGCTCGCCCTCGACGTGCGGCGCGGCGCCCCGGTGCTGCGGATGGTCTGGACCGGCAGCAACACGCGGCTCTCCCGGGCCCTGTGGGAGCGCCCGGCCGACCTGGACGCGGCGCTGTCCGGCCTGGCGACGCCGGTGCCGTCGTCCGCACAGTGAAGCCGCTCGGCCCGCCGACGCGGCAGGGGTTGGCGGAGGTGGCGCGCGGGCTCTCGCCGGTGGTGCCGTCGGCCGCGGTGCCGCGGACCCACCACACGACCCGTGGATGGCGCAGGGCGGCCCGGCTGCCCCGGGCGGAGCTGGGGCCGGTCGCGGTCATGGCGGCGCTCTCTGTGCCGGAGTCGGCGCCGCGCCAGTAGAGCCTGGCGGCGGTCATTTCGCGGTTGGCGACCGCCTCGACGGAGAGCGTGTACGAGAAGCCGTCCGAGCCGCACCGCACGCCGCCGCTCACCGTGATCGTGATGCCCGACCCGGGCGGCTCCGGCGCCGGCGGCTCCGGTGTGGACGGTCCCGGCGGCGCCGGGTCGGACGCGGTCGGGGCGACGGCGACCGGGCCGGGCGACCCGCCGAGCGCCGCCGCGGTGGGAGTGGTGGACGGTGCCGGGGTCGGTGTGCCGCCGGCGAGCGCGGGCGCCGGGTCGGGCTCGCCGGGTCGGGTCAGCGCGATCACCACCAGCACCGCCACCACCGCCGCCGCGGCACCGGCCACCGCCCAGGTCCCACGCCGGCGGGTCGCCGGGAAGCCGTCCCGGTCGAGCCGGATCTCCGGTGCCTCGCCGGGGCGCCAGGCCGGGACCGGCAGGGCGGCGAACGGCGCCGCCACGTACCCGCTCAGCAGCGCCGCCGGGCTGAGCAACGCGCCCCGGCTGGCCAGGCACCGGGCGCAGCCGTCGACGTGGCGGCCCAGCCGCTTGCGCAGCAGCGGGTCGAGCCGGCCGTCCCAGCCGGCGACCAGCTCACGCAGCGTGGGGCAGGCCCCCGCCCGTGCCACCAGCAGCACGCCGAGCGCCCGTTCGAGCTGGGCGCGGGCGCGGGAGAGGCGGGCGTGCGCGTGGTTGGCGGAGATGCCGAGCACCGCGCCGATGTCCACCGCGGACATCCCGTGCCGCAGCGCCAGCTCGATCACCTCGCGGTCGCCCGCGCCGAGCCCCGCGGCGGCCGCGTGCACCAGCTCGCGCGCCTCGGCGGCGCGCAGGCCGGCACCGAGGTCGGCCGTGTCGGCGGTGGTGTCGTCCAGCTCGGCCGGCGTCTCCCGGCGGCGGTCCCGGAGCTGGCGCAGGCACTCGTGGCGGGCGATCGCGTACAGCCACGGCAGCAGCCGCTCCGGCTCGCGCAGCTGCCCGGCCCGCCGCCCGGCGACGACGAACGTGTCCTGCACCGCGTCGGCGGCCAGGTCGGCGTCGCGCAGGATCGACCGGCAGTACGCGTACAGCCGGGGCGCGTAGCGGCGGTAGGCGCCGTCGAGCCCGCGCGGGTCGCCGGCGACCATCGCGGCCACCAGCGAGGTGTCGTCCATCTCCGGCACGGTATCCCCCTTTCGCACGCGGGCCGGTGGCCCCGGAACGCGTACGTCCAGGGCCACCGGGTCGCGGGGGTGGTCAGACCATCAGCGCGCCGATCTGCTTGGCGATCGCGCTCCCGTGGTCCGCCGAGTTGGTGAGCTCCTCCCGGTTGATGAGCACGGCGATCGCGATGCCGTCGTCCGGGTACAGCAACAGGTGCGCGTCGGAGCCGAGTTGCCCGCCGGACTTGCTGGCGAAGCGGTGGCCGCCGTCGGTACCGACGTTCCAGCCGTAGGCGTAGCCCCAGTTGTGCGCGGTGCCGTCCCAGATGTGGTCGGTGTCGTTGACGATCTTGCCGTCGATCAGCGCGGTGCCGAAGCGGGCCATGTCCCGCACGTCCGACTCCAGCCCACCACCGAGCGTCTTCCAGGTGATCTCGTCGGGGTCGGCCTCGGCGTTGGCCGCGCCCGAGTAGATCTTCGCGCGGCGCACCGGCGGGCCGCCCAGTTCCTCCTGGCGCAGCGTCTCCAGGCCGAGCGGGTCGCTGATCTCCTGCCGCACGAGGTCCTTCACGCCCACGCCGGTCGCGCCTTCCAGGGCGGCCCCCAGGATGGTGTACCCGTGCGTGCTGTACAGCTCGCGCGTGCCCGGCTCGCAGTCGGTGTGGACGACCCCGCCCTCGTACCAGCGCAGCGGGTCGTCGTGGAAGGCGTACGCGGCCGCTGTCGCGTTGGCGTACCAGGTCTGCGCCATCAGGGCGTCGGCGTCCTTCTCCGCCTCGTACTGCTCGGGGTCGGTCGCCTTCAGTGACGACGACTTGCTGCCCGCGTAGTGCCGCACGCAGCCGCGGTTGCTGGCCAACTGCTCCAGCGTCGCCTCGTGGTGGCCGGGCAGGTCGTCGAAGTGGTCGCCGGCCTGGCTGTCCCGGCCCAGCGCGCCCAGCTCGCCTTGCTCGTGCAGGCGCATGGTGAGCGCGCCGCCGACCGCCTTCGCCACCGAGGCCCAGCGCATCACGTGGCCCGAGTCCATCCACTCGTCCTCGGCGATGTCCGCCCTGCCGAAGCCGCGCGTGTACCGGAAGGTGCCGTTCTCCATCACCGCGACGGCGACGCCGGGCACGTCGTCCTCGGCCATCTCCTGCTCGACGATCCGGTCGACCTGCGGCTTCCGCCGCCAGTCGGGGCGGTCGTTGTTCTGCCGCCAGATCGCCGCGTACCGCACCTCGGAGCCGACCTGGTACCGGCCGACGAAGATCTGCCGGTAGCCCTGGTCCACGTAGTTGTGCCACCAGTTCCCGTACTCGTGCTGGGTCATCGCGCGCCGCATCCGCCAGCCTCGGTCGTTCGCGTTCTCGACCCAGATGCCGCCGTACAGTTGCTCGTCGCTCGGCGCCGAGTCGAAGGAGAGCATCCGGAAGCCGTCCGCGTCGTACTCGTCGAACGTGGTCGAAAACTCCGCGCTGCTCAGGTCGCCGTGCAGGTGCCAGTCGAGGTTCTCCTTGTTGTCCAGGAAGATGGCGCCGTACCGGACCCCCTCCGAGGTCTTGAACATGTCGAAGTCGATCGGGATCCGCTTCGCCCCGCGCTGCTCCTTGGCGTAGTCGTCGAACTCGTCGAGCGTGAGGCCGAAGCGCGCGTGCCAGCCGAGCTTCTCCTTGTTGGCGACCCAGGCCGCGCCGATGTGCCACTCGCCCTTGTAGAGGTAGACCTCGCGGTCCACCAGCCGCAGCCCGTCCTTCTTGGCCTGCTCGAACTTCGCCTCGTACTCGTCCTCGGTCATCACGGTGTCGACAAGCCAGGCCCGCTTGTCCACGTTGTACTGGAAGGCGCCGCCGAAGGTCGGCGCACCGGTGAACGTGTCCACCTCGATGTCGACCGGGTAGAAGCCGCGCTTGCCCCATTCCTCGAGGTCCTGGTCGAATTCGACCATCGTGCGGTCGCGCAGGCCAGCCCAGCCGACCTCGTTCGGGTCGAACACGGCCGACGGCTGGCCGGGATGCGCGTTGGCCACCGGTCCCCCGGCGACGAGCGCGGCGGCGACGCCGGCCAGCGCGACGCCGGCGACCGCGAGGCGGGTGCGGCGGCGCGACCGGCGAGCCCGCCGCCACGCCTTGGACAGATAGATCATGATCCCCTCCTGGTGTCGTGGCTTACACCGGAAACGAGGGGGCGGCGCGACGGCCACCAACACCTTTCGGCTGTCACCTACCTGACAGCGGGCGGGCCGCGGTGGCCGGCTTGACAGCGGGCGGCGGTTCTTGTGCGTCTGTGGCAGACTCGCGCACCTATGAGCACTCAACAGCTACAGAGCCTGCAAACTCTCGTCGTGCGGCAGCGGATCCGCATGATGGTCAACCAGTACGAGGTGCACGCCGCCGGCCCGGACGGGTCCGAGGCCGGGATGGTGGCGTTCGCCCAGCAGAAGCGGATGGCCTTCAAGGAGCAGGTCACGCTCTACGCCGACGACACCAAGCAGCATCCGGTGCTCGGGTTCAAGGCCCGCAAGGTGATGGACCTCGCCTCGACGTACGACGTGACCGACCCCTCCGGCGCCCCCATCGGGTTGTTCCGCAAAGACTTCGCGAAGTCGCTGCTGCGCTCGACGTGGATCCTCGAGCAGCCCGGCCTGCCGCCCGCGACGGGACAGGAGCGCAGCCAGTGGGTCGCGATCCTGCGCCGCTTCGCGGAGTCGCTGTCCTGGCTGCCCTACCACTTCGACT
This sequence comes from Phytohabitans kaempferiae, assembly GCF_042433955.1. NCBI lineage: Bacteria > Bacillati > Actinomycetota > Actinomycetes > Micromonosporales > Micromonosporaceae > Phytohabitans > Phytohabitans kaempferiae. The sequence goes on from NZ_JBHLUH010000058.1 coordinate 15,672, forward strand.
TCGTCTTCGAGGGCGGCCAGCCGGCGTTCTCGGTGGTGAAGAAGTGGGGCCTGCGCGACCGGTACGTGGTCTCCATCCACGATCCCAACATCGACCGGCGGCTCGTCATCGCGATGGCGGTGGCCCTCGACGCGTTGCAGGGCCGCTGAAACTCCGTTGCCGAAACAGACCGGGCGGCTTACGTTCGGTATCGACAGCTTGTGGCTAGCTGCGGCCGGCGCCCTCGCGGGCCGGCCCCCCGCGGCCGGCGGCATCTCTCTCCCGCCGGCCGCTTCCGGGGTCGCTCCACATCTGACAGTCCACAGTGGTCAGCGGGCCGCCACCACCGCCGCCCGGTTGCGCGTGACCGAGGCGGTCACCGGGTCGAAGCCACCGGCCCGCAGCGCCCGCGCCGTCTCGCCCGCGATCGCCGCCACCGCCGCGCGGGTCGGGCGCTCGGCGAAGACGTAGAGCGTGCCGCCGGGAGCCAGCAGGCGGCGCACCCGCTCGACCAGCCCGGCCGGCGTGGCGAGCCAGAAGAGGCTCAGGTTGACCGCGAAGACGCGGTCGAACTCCCCTTCCGGCAGCTCGGCGGAGGTGATGTCGGCCTGCCTCACCTCGACCGTACCGGCATAGATGCGGGCGGCGTTGCGCTCGCGCGCGGCCCGTACCGCGGTGGCCGACCGGTCGATCGCGAGGACCCGGCCGCTGTCGAGGCGTGCGGCGACCAGCGACGTGGCCGTGCCCCCACCGCAACCGATCTCCAGGACGCGGTCACCGGCGGCGACCGCCATGCTCTCCACGGCCCAGCGCTGCCGGTCGCCGGCCGCGCGCGGTGTCACCGCGGCGTGACCCGCATGGTGTATCCGCGCACCTCCGGCGCGAGCATCGCGCGCAGCGGGCCGCCATACCGGGCGTACTTGGCCCGGAACGCCTCGTCGACCCGCGCGATCGCCCGCTCGTCGTGGACCGCCTCGACGCTCGCGGGGTAGCGCTGCCGCCCGTCGACGAACGTGGCCCGGCCGGTGCGCCGCACCCGCCGGTACCACTTCGAGGTGTCGCCGTAGCCGCTGCGCACGTACGGCACGCCGTCGACCACGACCGCCCAGATCGGGGTGACGACCTCGCCCCCGTCACGCAACTCGGTGGCGATGCGCACGGTGTCGGTGCGCGCGAGGTAGTCGACCGCGTTGTCACCCACCATGCGCCCGAGCCTACGCGCCGGGCGGGGCGGGCGCTCAGCCCGTGTTGAAGTTCTCGTCCACGTCGCTGCACAGGGCGCTCATGGTCTCGGCGAGCACGTCGCGCACGCTCTCCGGGTCCAGGTCGACGCCCTCGGCGCTCACCACCACGTGCACACGGCTGCCGCCGGCGGGGTCGTCCTCGACCGTGGCGGTGCCGTGTACGCCCGGCGCGTCGATCGACCGCAGCGTCAGCCGCTTGTCGTCCACCGCCGTGTCGATCTCGCACTCGGTCGACCCCACCGGCGCGATCAACAGGATCCGCTCCGCGCTCCGCCGCTCCACGTGCAGGCCGATGGGAAGCCACCGGTGCACCCGGTCGGGGTCGGTGAGGTTGTTGAAGACCACCTCGGACGGCGCGTGGAACCCGTACCTGCCACTGATCTCCATGCCTGTCTCATACCCAGCGTGGCGGAGGTTACCGCGAGCGGTCGCGGGTATCCGTGCCGCATGGCTGAGCGCATTCCTGGCGAGAGCACCGAGACCTTGGACGAGGAGACCCGGCGTGACGGCGGCCCCACGCGCGGCCACGGCGCGGTGACGACCACGGGCGGTACGGCCGGCCCGGCGAGCGTACGCCGCCTGGCGAAAAAGGACAGAAAGGGCCGAAAGGTGGCACCGACCACCACCGGTGACGCGACGAGCGGCGGGATGAGCAGGCCGGCGGGCGGCACCACGAGCGACGCCACGAGCGGTTGAACGGACCTGATCTTTTTCTCCGGCGAGCGATGAGTTCGCCGTCGCCGCGGAGTCTGACCCGACAAGATACGAGCCAGACTTCGAGGGAGCGGCACCATGAGCGACACCACCGGCCAGTACGCCGACGTCAACGGCATCAACCTGTACTACGAGACGCACGGCACCGGCCGGCCGCTGATCCTGCTGCACGGCGGTCTCGGGTCGGGCGAGATGTTCGCCCCGATCCTGCCCACGCTCACCGAGCGCCACCGGGTGATCCTGGTGGACCTCCAGGGGCACGGCCGCACCGCCGACATCGACCGCCCGATCGACCTCAGGCTCATGGCGGACGACGTCGCGGCGCTCATCGACCACCTCGGCCTCGACCGGCCCGACGTGGTCGGCTACTCGATGGGCGGCGGCGTGGCGTTGCAGGTCGCGGTGAGGCACCCCGAGAAGGTCGGCAAGCTGGTCAGCGCCTCGGCGCACGTGCGCACCGACGCGATCCCCGCCGAGATGCGCGAGCAGCAGGGCCAGGTCAACGCGGCCGCGGCGGAGTTCATGAAGGACACGCCGATGTACCAGACGTACGAGAAGGTCGCGCCCCGCCCGGAGGACTTCCCGCGGCTGCTCGACAAGGTCGGCGAGGCGATGGCGCACGAGTTCGACTACAGCGAGGATGTGCGCGGCCTGCGCGTACCGACGATGCTCGTGGCCGGCGACGCGGACATGGCCCCGCCGAGCCACTACGTCGAGGCGTTCAAGCTGCTCGACGGCGGACTGCGCGACGGCGGCTGGATGGGCGAGGGCCGGCCCAAGGGAGGTCACGCGCTCGCCATCCTGCCCGGCCTCACGCACTACAACCTCTTCGGGTCCCCCCTCTTCGCGGCGGTAACGCTGGCGTTCCTCGACCCCGAGCCGGCGGTCTGGGCCAGCTGAGCTGTTTCCGGCATGAAACGCTCGCCAGTGGGTACGGTCAGGGCGTGGAGGCACTTGGCGAACCGTTGGCGTACACCGTCCTGCCCGACGGCGTGCCCGTGTACGACAGCAACGAGGTCCTCGTCGGCGAGGTCGAGCACGTCCTCGCCGACGAGGGCCCGGACATCTTCCACGGCCTGATCGTCGACACCCCGGACGGGCACCGCTTCGCCGACCGCGAGCAGATCGCCCAGCTCCGCCGCCGCGGCGTGATACTGGCCGTGCCCGGCACCGACCTGCGCGACCCCCACGCCGACCCGATCGCGGCCGAGGCCGGGCGCCCGGTGAGCGAGCAGGTCCAGCACGGCCTGCGGCGGGCATGGGAGTGGATGAGCCAGCCTCGCTAGCCCTCGTGCCCTGCCCGGCGCGTCCGTGAGCCTTGAGCCTGCCCGCGGCGCGGGCGCCTCGCACGCAGGCCGGTGAAGCCCTGAGCCTGCCCCCTGCGCGGCCCCTCGCGTAGGCGTGGCGTCCGCGACTGGGCAAGCGCCTCGTGCGGGGGCGCCTCGTGCGGGGCGCCTTCGCACGCCTGAGCCTGCGCTCCTCCCTCGTGGGACACGAGTCCCGTGCCACAGTCGCGACGGGCGGTCTTGAACAAGTTCAAATCGCGGGCTACGTTGAGCGTGATTTGAACATGTTCAAATCCGGAGGTGCGTGGGATGTCCAAACCGGCCGGTGCGCCGCCCGCGCACGGTGAGCGGACGCGCGAGCTGATCGTCCAGACCGCGCTGCGGCTGTTCGCCGAGCGGGGCTACGAGCGCACGACCATGCGCGCGATCGCCGACGCGGCAGGGCTGTCGGTGAGCAACGCGTACTACTACTTCCGCTCGAAGGATCACCTGGTCCAGGAGTTCTACGCGCAGATCCAGCGCCAGCACCGCGAGGAGGCGGCGGAGGCGTTGCGGCAGAAGGGTTTCGTCGACCGCCTGCGTGGCGTACTGCACGCCGGCATCACGGTGATGGCGCCCTATCACGACTTCGCCGGCTCGTTCATTGGCGTGGCGATCAACCCGCGTTCGCCGTCGAGCCCGTTCAGCACGGAGTCGGCCGTGGCGCGGGAGGCGGCGGTGGGGCTCTTCCGCGAGGTGGTCGAGGGTTCGAAGCCGGCGGTCGACAAGCAGTTGCGCGACGACCTGCCGGAGCTGCTGTGGCTGGGCCACCTCGCGCTCACGCTGCACTGGGTGCACGACACGTCGCACGGGCAGGACCGGACGCGCCGCCTCATCGACCTCGCGACGCCGCTGCTGGGGCGCCTGATCCGGGTCACCCGGCTGCCCGGCATGCGCGCGGTGACCGCCGACCTGCTGTGGCTCGTGCGCAAGGTCCGCTCATGAGCCGGCCCCGCTCGTGAACGCCTGGAGCCACGCCCTGCTCGACCTGCTGATCTGCGCCGGCCTGCTGGTCGTCATGCCGCTCGGCCTGCGGCTGGTGGAGGCGCCGGGCATCGCGTGGATACGGCGGTGGTGGCTGGTCTGCGCCGCGCCGGCCGCCGCCTCGGTGTGGCTGCCGCGCGGTTGGCTGGCCATCCTGCTCGCCGCCGCCTACCTGCCGGCCACCACCGCGCTCCTGGTGACCGCCGCGTCGCTGCTGACCGCCACCGCCCGCACCGGCAGCCGCCCCGCCCGCACCTCGCCGCCAGCCCGCACCTCGCCGCCAGCCAGCATGGCACGCGCCGGCACCGACGGCACGCCGCGAGCGGCCGGCGGGGCACCGGGCGGGAGCGCGCGCGTCGCCGGCCCGCTGACGCCGGGGTTGGTAGCCGTCGTCACCGCGCTGGTGGCGCCCACCGTGGCCGCCGTCGCGCTGGTGGCGGAGCGGGCCGGGCGGGAGCTGTTCGGCTTCGAGCTGGATGTGCTCGCGCTGACCGTCGCCCACTTCCACTACGCGGGCTTCGCGGCCGCACTGATCGCGGGGCTCGTCCACCGGCTGGCGGGCGCGGGAGCGGCGGGGCGGCTGGCGGCGCTCTCCGTACCCGTGGGGGTCGCTGTGGTGTTCGTGGGTTTCTTCACCGGCGAATGGGTGGAGCTGGCCGGCGCGGCGGTGCTCACGGCCGGCATGTGGCTGGTGGGATGGGTCATGTGGTGGGCGGCCGGCGGGCGGGACCGCACCACCGCGGTGCTGCTCGGCGGGTCGGCGCTCACGCTCGTCGCCACCATGTCGCTGGCGCTCAGCTGGGCGCTCGGGGAGGCCGTCGGGCTCCCCCACCTGTCGCTGTCCTGGATGGTCGCCACGCACGGGCTGGCCAACGCGCTCGGCTTCGCGCTGTGCGGCCTGCTCGCCTGGCGGCGCCTCACCGCCGAGACGGACGCCCCCAATGCCGGGGCGGGCGACATCGCCGCCGGCACGCACAACCCCAACGCTGGCACGGACATCGCCGCCGGCGACGCCGGCACCGACCACATTGGAGTGAGCAGATGACTGACGCCACGCCCACGACGTATCCGGAAGTCGGGCACACGCGGCGCGGACCGCTCCCGGCCGGCTACCGGCACATGCGTCATCGCACGCGGCTCGGCGCGGGCGACGCGGTGTTCGCGGTGGCGGCGCAGGCCGTGCTCTCGTGGCGCATGCACCGCGCGATGCGTGTCGGCATCGACCCCTCCGCGCCCCGGGCCGATGCCGGCGTCACCGTCGTCACCCGCCCCGGCGTCGGGCCGTTGCGGCTGACCGCGCCGTGCGTGGTGGTCTGGGCGGAGGATGGGCCGGAGCGGGCCGGGTTCGGATACGGGACGACGGCCGGGCATCCGTTCAGCGGCGAGGAGGCGTTCGTCGTCACGCGCGACGCGGACGGCTCGGTGTGGCTGGACGTGGTCTCGTTCAGCCGCCCGGCTCAGCCGTGGGTGCGCCTGGCGGGGCCCGCCGCGCCGTGGTTTCAGCGCGCGTACGCCGCATGGTGCGGGGTCACGCTCCGCCGCCTGCTGAAACACGCCGCCCCGGCGCCAGGCGAGGCCGCCGCCTGAGCTGAAACACCCCGCGCCGGCGCCAGGCGAAGCCGCCGCCTGATCAGACGTACCGGAAGTTCCACACGCCGGTCGGGTCGGCGACCGGCTCGGGCACGTCGCGCTTGGGATCCACCTCGACCAGCTCGACCCGGTCGACGGGGAGCACGCGCTCCGGCAGATGCCCGAACCGCAGGTAGCGGAAGAGCGCCGCCTCCTCGTCGGTCATCGGACCGATGTGGTCGGACTCGATGCTCATGCCGCCTCCTCCGGGGCCCGCTCGCGCACACCTGACCGTGCTCGCTCAGGGCTCCATCGTGGCGCACCGGCAGCCCTCTGTCACGAGGAGGCCATCCCCGCGCCCGCCTCGACAATCGCGTCGTCGACCCGGTGGGCGAGGTCGACATCGAGATGGGTCACCGCGTCGACCGCGCTCGTCGAGACGGTGAGCGTCGCGCTGTCCCCGTCCCGGTCGATGTCCGGCGCCCGCCCGTACTCCTCGCGCAGCCGCTCGAGGCGGTCGAGTACGCGGCGCAGGTTGGCCTCGGGCAGCTCGATCGTGCGGTGGATGGCGCGGTGGTTGCCGACCCAGTACGGCAGGTTGACCAGCGCCGCCGCCAGCTCGTTGTCGGTCAGCGGGGCGGTCTGGCCGCGCGGGCCGGTGACGCCGCCGCCCGGCCCGGGATCGGTGATGAGGTCGCGGATGTCGCCGGGCAGCTCCAGTGCGCCGACCAGCTCGGGCTCCTGGCGGGACAGGACGAAGAGCACCGCCTGCGCCCGCGCCCGCGCCTCCTCGGGCACCATGCCGGTGAGCCACGACACCTCGGCGACGAAGTCTCCCTCGTCCCAGGCGGGGCCGGGCGCGGCGGGCACGTTCTCCGTCAGCAGCGCCGGTACGGCGTCGATGACCTGCTGCCGCTGCGGCTCCGCCACCGTGCGTACGAGCGTGGCGATGGTCGCCTCCGCCGCCCGCCGCGCCTCGTCCACGCTCACGCCGATGCGCTCGGCGACGCTCGTGACCAGGTCTCGGTGCTGTGCCACTGTCACCAACTCCCTCCGGGTCGCGGCCCGCCGGGCTGGTCGCCCGTGCCGGAGGTACCGGCCTCGTCGGGCTCGCGGAACAGTTCGGGCTCGCCGTCGAGGTCGTCCGGTGCCAGATCTGGTACCGGCCCCTCGTCCTCGACCGCCGCGACGGTCCGGTCCGACTCCTCGACCGGGCGGACCGGCGGCTCGTCCGGCTCGGCGCCCAGCTCGCGGGCCGCCTCCCCGACGTCCTCGTAGTCGCGACTCCCCGCCTCGGTCACCTGGACCCCCTCCCTCGTCGCGCGCCGTCAGCGCGGCCCGCTCGGATCGGTCGGTGAGGGCCCGGGCGGCGGCGGTGGGCCTGGTGCCGGGTCAGGTGCCGGCCCCGGCGGCCGCGGCTCACCCGGCGACGGGGGCCGCGGCGGCGGACCCGGCTGGGGTGGCGTCGGCGGTGCCGGTGGGTCGGTCACTCCGCTCATGCCAACCGGGTACCCCGGCCACGCCGCCCGAACCCCGCCGCTGGCGCCCGGCGGCTCCCGCCGGTACGGCCGCGCGCCGGTTGGGGCGGGCCGCAGCGGGTAGCCCAGCACCATGGACGAGACCGGCTGGAACGACGTGCGAGACGCCCTCACCGACCTCGACTTCCCGGCGGACAAGGAGCAGATCGTGGCGCACGCCGAGGGGCGCGGCGCCGCCGCCGAGGCGTTGCGGCTGGTGCGCGGGCTGCCCCTCCAGACGTACCGCAACATCTCGGAGATCCGCAGCTCGGTGCCGCTCGACCCGGCGGACGACGATCGCCAGACGGTCGACCAGAAGGCCCGCCGGGCGCGCTCGCCGCACACTCACCGGATCGCCGAGCACCTGCGCGACCTGCGCACCTGACCGGCCCGGCTACGCCAGGTCGCGCCAGGGGTCGTGGCCGACCGCCATCAGGCTGTGCCGCCACGGCTCCTGGTCGGCGTCGTCCACCGGCCGCTGCGACAGGCGCCGGTTGATCAGCTCGGTCACCTCGCGCATCAGCGTGACGTCGGCGTCGTTGAGGTCGACCCGCCGCTTGCCCAGCACCTGGAGTACCCGGTTGCCGAGCACGGTGATCTCCATGCCGGGCTCCGGGTCGTACGTGTCGTTGAGCGCGGTCTCGGCCAGCAGCCAGTCGCGCAGTTGCGGCGACGTCATGTTGACCGCCCGGTGGAACTCCTGCCACACGCGTTCCCGCTCGGGATCCGCACCTGCCATGTGTGGTCACCCCCTCACCGCACGCCTACCCCGTTTTGGCCGCCGCAACCGCCCCGCCATGCTTACCCCCGTGCGTGGCGTACTGACCGGCTTCGCGGCGATCTGGATGGTCACCCTCGTCGGGTACCTGATCGGCCGGTACGAGCTGCTCGGCCCGTCCGGCCCGACCGTCCTCGCCCGCCTGGTCTTCTTCGTCGCCGCGCCGGCGCTGCTCTTCACCACGCTGGTCCGCTCCTCGCTGGCCGAGGTGTTCACCGGGGCGCTGGCCGCCTTCGTGCTCAGCACCGTGCTGGCGGGCGCCGCCTACCTGGCCGTCATGCTGCTCGTCCACCGCCGCCGCCGCGCCGGGCCACGCCAGCGCGACCCGGACGCCCCGGACAGTGACGCGGCGGGTCGCCCCGACGCCGGCACCCTCACCATCGGCACGCTCGCCGCCTCGTACGTGAACGCCGGCAACCTCGGCATCCCGGTGGCCGCGTACGTGCTCGGCGACGTCTCGTTCATCGCGCCCGTGCTGCTCTTCCAGACCCTGGTCGCGGCGCCGATCGGGCTCGCCGTCCTCGACGTCACCAGCGGTGGCCGCCGTGCCTCGCCCAAGGCGCTGGCCGTGCTGCCGCTGCGCAGCCCGATCACGCTCGCCTCGGCCGCCGGCATCGCGGTCGCCGCCACCGGCTGGCGGCCGTCGGACGAGGTGCTGCGCCCGTTCGACCTGGTGGGCTCGGCCGCCGTGCCGCTGGCCCTGCTCGCCCTCGGCATCTCGCTGCGGGGCAGCCGCCCGTTCACGCCGGGGCTGGACGGGCGGGACCGGTACACGGCGGTGGTGCTGAAGGTGGTCGGGCAGCCGGTGCTCGCGTACCTGATCGGGCGCCACGCCCTCGGTCTGGACGGGCCGGCACTGCTCGCCGCGGTCGTGACCGCGGCCCTGCCCACGGCGCAGAACATCTTCGTCTTCGCCAGCCGGTACGACCGCGCGGTGGCCCTGGCCCGCGACGCGATCGTGCTCTCCACGCTGGCCGCCTGCGCGACACTCGTGCTGATCGCCGCCTGGCTCGGCTGAGCGCCGCCTTTGCGCCAAGCCCGACGAACGCCGGCGAAGGAAGCCTGCTCAGGGCACCACCGTGATCGGCCAGCGCCCCAGCCGTACGAGGCGGCTGGCGACCGAGCCGCCGAAGAGCCGGCGGGACGGCGTCGAGGCGCCGACCACCACGATGTCGGCCTTGACCTCGGCCGCGACCGAACGGAGGCAGCCGTACGGGTCGCCGTGGCGGCTCACGAAGCACACCGGGATCCGCATCTCCTCGGCCAGCTGCCGGATCTCGGCCCGCAGCTCGGCCGCCACCTCCTGGTGCGCGGCGTGCAGTACGGGCACCGCGCCGGGGAGTGCCCAGGCCCAGGTGAGCACCGGCGCCGCGTACGCCACGACCAGTCGGCAGCGTTGCCGCCGGGCGAGGCCGCAGGCGTACGCCGCGGCCCGCATCGACGTGTCCGAACCGTCCACGCCGACGAGGATCACGCGCGGCCCGTCGGTGCCGCGTTCGAAGGGGGGCGGCGCCCAGCGCGGCCCGTACTGCTCGACGGCGGGTTGCGTCACCGGTCGCTCCCTTCGCCGGCCGCGCGCCTACCGGTCCGAGCCGGGCCGCGTGGACACCGGGTCGGCCGGCACACCGGCGGCGACCTCCGGGACCACGCCGCTCACGTCCGGCTCCCCGCTGTCGTCGTCGAGGCTGGTACGCAGCGGCGCCGGCTTGAGCAGCGCGGCCGCCACCACGCCGAGCACGCCGATCGCGGCGGAGATGAGGAAGATGTGGCCGGTCGCGTCGCCGTACGCCGCGCGCACGATCTGCTGCACCGCCTCCGGCAGCGCGTCGAGGTTGAGCGTGCTGGTGCCGCCGCCCGAGGTGGGGAGGCCGGCCGCCGCCAGGTCGTGCGTGATGCTGGCGCTGACCCGGTTGGCGAGCACCGCGCCGAGCACCGAGACGCCGATCGTGCCGCCCAGCGAGCGGAAGAACGTCACCGACGAACTGGCCGCGCCCACGTCGCGCAGGGCCACGGTGTTCTGCACGGCGAGGATGAGGTTCTGCATCGACATGCCCACGCCGGAGCCGACCAGGAACATCGCCACACCGATGATCACCAGCGAGGTCTGGTGGTCGACGATGGAGAGCAGGGCGAAGCCGGCGACGAGCAGGACGGTGCCGGCCAGGATGTACGGCTTGACCCGCCCGGAGACGCTGATCAGCCGTCCGGCGACGATCGAGGTGAGCAGCACGCCGGCCATCATCGGGATGGTGAGCAGGCCCGCCTCGGTGGGGCTGTAGCCGCGGCCGATCTGGAAGTACTGGCCGAGGAAGACCGCGCCGCCGAACATCGCCGTGCCGACCGCGAGGCTGGCCACGATCGCCAGTGCGGTGGTCCGCTCGCGGATGATGCTGAGCGGGATGACCGGCTCGGCGGCCCGCGCCTCGACCCGCACCGCCAGCGCGAGCAGCACGAGCGCGCCGCCGACCATAGTGAGGCTCGGCCAGGAGAACCAGCCGAACGAGTGGTCGACGAAGGAGACCCAGATCAGCAGCAAGCTCACGCCGGCGGCGATGAGCGTGGCGCCCAGGTAGTCGATCCGCACCTTGCGGCGGATGGTGGGCACGTGCAGCGTGGCCTGGAGCAGCAGCAGCGCCAGGATCGCGACCGGCACGCCGACGAAGAAGCACCAGCGCCAGCCGAGCCACGAGGTGTCGGCGATCAGGCCGCCGAGCAGCGGGCCGCCGACGGTGGCGAGGGCCATGGTGCCGCCGAGGTAGCCGTTGTACCGGCCCCGCTCGCGCGGCGGGATGATCGCCGCGATCACGACCTGGACGAGGGCCTGCAGGCCGCCGACCCCGATTCCCTGGAACGCGCGCGCGGCGATCAGCTCGCCCGCGTTCTGTGCCAGGCCGGCCACGATCGAGCCGACCACGAAGATGCCGATCGCGATCTGCACCAGCAGCTTCTTGTTGAGCAGGTCCGCCAGCTTGCCCCAGATCGGCGTGGACGCGGTCGCGGTCAGCAGCGTGGCGGTGACGACCCACGTGTACTGGGTCTGGCTGCCGTTGAGCGCACCGATGATCTTGGGGAGCGCGGTGGAGACGACGGTCGAGCTGAGCAGGGCGACGAAGAGCACCAGCAGCAGGCCACTGAGGCTCTCCAGCACCTGGCGGTGGCTCATCGCCTCCGGCTCGGCGGCGGCCTTCGAGGCGCCGGAAGCGGGCACGACATCAGGGCGGGACGCGGGCATACGCGCGGCCTCCAGGGAGCGGGACGGATTTGTTCACTCAGAGCATCCCGCCAAACCTGCTCACTGCGCAAGTTTTCTCACTGGGAATTGCGTCACTCCAGGCGGTACGCTCCGTGTGATGACCGTGACGACCAACCCGCCCGGCCTGCGGGAGCGGAAGAAGGCCGCGACGCGCCAGGCCCTGCACGAGGCCGCCGTGCGGCTGGCGGCCGAGCACGGCGTGGAAAACGTCACCGTCGAGGCCATCGCCGACGCGGTCAACGTGTCCCGGCGCACGTTCTCCAACTACTTCAGCGGCAAGGAGCAGGCGCTCCTGCACACCGACTATGTCCGGATGGCGCGCCTGGTCGAGCTGGTCCGCGAGCGGCCGGAGGGCGAGCCGGCGTGGACCGCGCTGACCCGCGGCATCGAGGCGTCGGTCGCGGAGAACGCCGACGAGGACCCCGAGTGGCGGGCGCTGTACCGCACGCTGCGGCGTGACCCGGCGCTGGTGGGCGAGCTCGTCGCCTCGTACGCGGTGGCCGAGCGCGAGCTGGCCGGCGTGATCGCGGGGCGCCTGCCCGCCGAGACCGGTGCGGCCCTGCGCGGCCGGCTGCTGGCGGCCACGTTCCTCGTCGCGGTACGGGTCGCCAACCAGGTGTGGCTCGAGCATCCGGACGAGTCGCTCATCGACCTGATCCGGCAGGCGCTGGCGACGACGGCGGAGCCGTTCACATAGCCGGCCCGCTCCTCGGCGGCAGGGCGCGCGACCGGGCCCGCGCCACGTCGAGGAGGAGCACCGCGGCGTTGGCGGCGAGCACCGCGCCGAGGATCGCGGTGACCGAGCCGGCCAGCCCGCCCAGCGCGTGCCCGCCCAGCCAGGCGCCGGCCAGTCCCCAGGCCAGCGCGGCGGCCAGCCCGCCGTACCGGACTCCCGGCGCCGCGTCCCGCCGTACCCAGGCCAGGAAGACGCAGAGCCCGGCCGCGATCCCGGCCCCGACCGTCGCCGGCCCCCAACCGGCCAGCAGCGCCGGCCAGAGCGCGGCCACCACGAGGACCGCGAGGAACCATCCGCCGAACCCGACCCCGACCGCCGCGACGCTGCGCAGCACCGCGCTGGCCGCGACACCGAAGCCGCCCCGGCGGTTTACCCACCGCGCCATGCCGCCGAGCGCCACCACCGCGAGCAGCGCCACGCCGGCGAGCCCGCCGAGGAGTACGCGCGCGGTCCCCGGCAGCCGCGCGTGGCCGGACCATCCCAAGTAGACAAGACCGAGCGCCAGGAGCCCGATCACCGACAGGGCAACCGCTCTTCTCCCCATGTTTGTCGAGTCTGGAGTGGATCGGCCGCCGAATCACTGGTGTCTCCCGCCGTATCGGGGGTGGGGACAACCCCACCCCCGGCGCGCCTCGCCAGGGCTGGCGCCTGAGTAAGCGCCGTTGCGGACGGGGCCTGTGTCGTCGCCTGAGCCGGGAGATGCACCCCCCGCACCCACATTTGTGCGTGATCGGGGGTACACAGGACGTGAGCGTGTGATCCACAATACTTTTCCTGCGGCCAGCCGGTGCCGCGGGCGAACCAGACGGAGGCGGACGTGCGGGTCGAGGTGGAGCAGCGGCGCTCCATGCGCCTGGCCGTGGCCGCGGCGGCGGCGTGGCTCGCGCTGTACGCCCTGCTCACGGCATTGAGCCAGGGGTCGGAGCCGCTCGGCCGCTTCGTCGCCAACGTGGTGTACGTCGTCCCGCTCGTACTGCTGGCGCCACTCTCCTACGCCGCCGCCCGGCGCGCCCGCGGTCGCCTGCGGCGGGCCTGGGCGCTGCTCACGGTCGCCAACGTGCTCTGGCTGGTCGGCGAGCTGATCTGGTCGGCGTACGCCTACCTGCGGCCGGGTGGCGTGCCGAGCCCGTCCGTGGCCGACGCCTTCTACCTGACCTCGTACGCCGCGGCGCTGCCGGCCATCGCGATCGGCTTCGGCGGCACCTGGGCCCAGCGGCAGGTGCGGTGCCTGCTCGACGCCGCCCTGGTCACGCTCGGTGTGGGCGCGGTCGGCTGGGCGCTCGTGATCGGCCCGCTCTTCCCCGGCGCGCCCAAGGCCGCCGCGGTCATCGCCTTCACCCAGCCGCTCGTCTCGGTCGCGATCGTCACGGTGCTGGTCGCGGCGGGGCTCTGCGGCCACCGCGCGGTGCCGCCGTCGTTCCTGCTGGCGGGGGCGGGCTTCGCGGTGGCCGCGCTCACCGACGCCGGCTACGCCTACCTGGTCAGCACGCACTCGTACGGCGACGCGAGCTGGGTCAACCTCGGCTGGCAACTGGAGGCCGTCCTGCTCTGCCTGGCCGCGGCCGTCGCCGCCCGCCGTCCGGAGGGCGAGCCGCAGGTACGCCAGCTCGACCGGGATCTGGCGGTGCTCCCCGCCGCGGTGGCCGTACTCTCGATCGTCGGCATCGCCACCGCCGACCGCCTCTCCGACGGGCGGCTGACGCTGTCCACATTGGTCATCTCGGTGCTGCTGGTCAGCGGGCTGCTCCTGCGGCAGGTTCTGGTCACGCGCGACCGCACCCGCCTCGCCGAAGCGCTCGACACCGCGCTGCGTGAGCAGGAGCGGCTGGCCGTGACCGACGGGCTCACCGGCCTCCACAACCGCCGGTTCTTCCAGGAGATGCTCCGCCTGGAGGCCGAGCGGGCCGAGCGCGACGGCGCGCCGCTGAGCATCGTCATCGTCGACCTCGACCGCTTCAAGAAGGTCAACGACACCTGCGGCCACCCCGCCGGCGACCGCGTGCTGACCGAGGTCGCCGACCGGATACGCCGCGCGGTGCGCCCCAACGACCTGGTCGCCCGCTACGGCGGCGAGGAGTTCGTGTGCCTGCTGCCCGGCGCCGGCGAGGAGACCGCGCTGGAGGTGGCCGAGCAGGTACGCCGCGCGCTGTCCCGCAGCCCGTTCGCCGTGCCCGGCGGCCGCGAGGTGCGCCTCACCGCGTCCCTCGGCGTGGCCAGCGCCGGCACGCGCGGCGGCCGTCCGCACGGCGACCTCGAAGGACTGATCCACGACGCGGACGGCGCGCTCTACCGCGCCCGGACCCGCGGCCGGGACCAGGTCGCCGCCGCCAGCCGCCTCGCCGACCTGGCGCTGGACACCGACCCCGACCTGCCGCCCGCGCTGGTGTGGCTGGCCGACCAGATCGACGCCAAGCTCGGCAGCCACGAGCACAGCACCGCCGTGTCGAGGTGGGCGCTGCTCACCGGCGCGCGGCTCGGCCTGCACCAGGCCGCACTCCGCCGTACGGCCGCCGCGGCCCGCCTGCACGACATCGGCAAGATCAACGTCGACGACGCCATCCTCACCAAGCCCGGCCGCCTCTCCCAGGCCGAGTGGGATGTGCTGCGCCGCCACCCCCAGGAAGGCGCCCGCCTGCTCACCGAACTCAGCGACCGCGCCGACCTCGCCCCGCTGGTCGGCGCCCACCACGAACGGTTCGACGGGGCCGGCTATCCGCAGGGCCTGCGCGGCGAGGGCATCCCGATCGAGGCCCGCATCATCGCGGTCTGCGACTCCTGGGCCGCGATGCGCGCCGACCGCGCGTACGCGGCCGCGCGCAGCGAGACGGAGGCGAGGCACCAGATCGAGCGCGGCCGGGGTACGCAGTTCGACCCCGAGGTGGTGGACGCCTTCCTGGCACTCCTCGACGGGGGCGCCATCGACGAGCTGGCGCTGCTGCGCCACACCGCCCCCGCCCCGAACCCCGTCGTGTCCACAGTGGTCCCTTGACGCGAAGACCCAGAAGATCTGGGCTACCGCGACGTGCGTCGTGCTCCAGACCGCTGCTCCCGCAGCCTCACCCTCCGCTCTCCGCGCCCAGGCCGGCGCTCGGCGCCCCCGCCGTCGCCACCGCCGGTCGCGGACGGCGGGCGCCGACGCGCCCGCGACTGCGGGCGCCGCGCGTCCGTGGCGATTTCTTGACCCCATAGAGCCTGTTGCAGAATCGCCAAATTCGAGCAAGGCGAGGGTCGCCTTGACCCTCGCTGGCCGCCGTTCGGCGGCCAGCGGCCGACACAGCCGTGTTTTTCTCAACACGTCCCGCGATCAGGCCATTTTGCAACAGGCTCCATAGGGTCAACTTCTCGCCACCACGGACCCGGACCGTTCGGTCTGGATGTCGCGGTCGAGGATCTTCGCGCTGACCGCCCCGGTGGCTACCCTGCTCTCGTGGCGGTCGATCGTTCCCTTCCCCATGGCGGCATCGAGTTCGGCGGCAACGGCATTCCGCCCATCTCCTGGCCACACTGGTTCGCCGCGGCGGCGATCCTCGGCGTGGCGTTCGGCTGCTTCGTAGGTTCCGTCATCGGAGGCGCCCCCGGCGCGGCCTACGGGAGCGGCATTGGGATCTTCCTCGCGGGGGCGACGCTCGCGATGCCGTACCGGGTGCGCGACTACCGCCGTCCCGAGCCGTCGGCGCTGCGCGTGGCCCGCGACGGTCTGCACGTGTACACGGTGACGAAGCAGGGCCGGCGCGTCCGCACCTACGTCTACCTGCCGTGGCATGCCCTCGGCGCGCTCACGCTCACCGGCCCGCCACCGGCCTCGGGAGCCCGCCCGGCGCTACGCGTCGAGCTGACCGACACCGGTCCGGGCATCGTAGCGGGTGGGTCCGCCGACGCGCGGCGCGTGCTCGGGGACGGTGGCACGCTGACGGTGCCGGAGGTCGGCACGGCTGAGCTGATCGAGGCGGTGGCGCGATACTCCGACGGCCGTCACCAGGTCGTCCAGCGACACGATGCGGCAGCACGGGTCGCGCCCCGGTTCGGGGTCGTGCTCTACGGCTACGACATCGACCATGTCGACGCGCTGGTGCGGCGCGTCGAGGCGGCCCTGTCGCCCGGTGGCGAGGCGTCGCGCCCCGCCGTCCGGGACGAGTTGACGGCGGGTCCGGCGCTGCCCGAGCGACCGCGCGGCTACGAGCGGGCCCAGGTCGACGACTTCCTGCGACGGGCGAGGCTGGACCTGGACCTGGACCGCCGCGACGCGACCTGAGAAAGGTCGCCACCGGGCCGATCGTCGACGCCCCCGCGTACACCGCCGAAAGGCGCGTGCCGTCCACACGCGCGACGCCTCCGGCGCGGAGCGGGGTGAGGTCGCTGTCCACGTCGCGATCGCGCGGCGCGGCGACCTCGTCGCGGTCGTCACCAGCGACCCGTCCGACCCGCGGCTGGTCGACCGCCTGGCCGCCGCGCCCGCCCGGCACCTTAGCGCCGCCGGCCGAGCCCGCCGACCATCGACGTGGAGCCCGCGGCCGGCGGGCGGGAGGCCGGGCACCTTGACGACGTTGGCTAATGACATTAGCTTTAATGCTATGACTCGTAGCAACAAGCTCGGCGCCTTCGCGCTCGCCGCCGCCGGCGCGCTGTTCCTGCTCTACCCCGCCATCCGCCCCTGGCACGACGAGTCCACGGTGGACGGAGCGGCCGCGTCGATGGGCTCGGGCGCCTGGGTCGCGTCGCACACGTTCGCCATGTTCGGGTTCGTGCTCGCCTCCCTCGGCCTGTTCGCCCTCCGCGACGCGATCCGCACCCGCCTCACCACCGCCGCCGCGCTCATCACCGGGGTCGCCGCCGGCCTCGTGCTGCCGTACTACGGCGCCGAGACCTTCGGCCTGCACGGGCTCGCCCAGCGATACGCGGAGGGCGACCGCTTCGACCTGCTCGCCGCCGTCGACGCGGTCCGCGACCAGCCGTTCGCGATCACGATGTTCGGCGTGGGGCTGCTCGCGCTCGCCGCCGGCGGCGTGCTGGCCGCGCTGGCGGTGCGCCGGTCGGGGGCCCTGCCGCCGGCCAGCGGGCTGCTCTTCGGGCTCGGCCTGGTGCTGTTCCTCCCCCAGTTCTTCACGCCGGCCCCGGTCCGCATCGCACACGGCGCGCTGCTCGCCGCCGGCTGCGTCTGGCTCGCGGCCGCGCTGTGGCGCGCACCGACCGCGCCACAGCGGCGCTGACGAATCCGGCGCCGCGCGCACCGCCACCTGAAAGCAGATCCAGATCTGGCAGGGCCTACGGGTTGGTGTCGCTTCGCGGCGCGGGTTCTCGTCGTGCGCGCGGCGGACGCTGCGGACGCTTAGGCCGCGGGCCGGGGTAGGCGCGGCTGGGCCTGTTGGTCGAAGGCGTATCCGCGTGTTCGGGGGGCGGGGATGCTCACGGGCATCAAGATCCAGGTCGTGCGTGGCGAGAAATTCACTCTCCGAGGGCAGTTGGTCGCCACGGACGGACCGCACTGGCCCCACTCCCGCCGAGCGCGCGTCCACACCGACCCCTGTTGCCACGCCGCCGCCCGCGCCTGGTCACTTCGCAAGGGGCCCATATCAGGGACACAGCCCCTCGCGGCCGGATCGAAAGGGCCATGTCCCCGACAACGCCCACGCACCCGCCGAGGTCCGGCGCGGCTGGCCCACCGGACCCGGCATCCACACCACCAGCCGCACATCCGGCGACCGTCCCGGGGTTGGGCGCACCGGTGCGCCCAGCTCGACAGCTCTCCCACACCACACCGGGTCCGAACGCAGCCCAGCCACGCGACCACCCCGCCACCGAAATCTCTCCAGGTACGCGTCCAGCGTGGCCCTGTTCCCGGAGGTCACCGAACCGGATGAACCGATTGAAAGTGGCCGTTCACAGGGGTCATCGTGGGCAGGCCCGAGGCCCTGACTCCGAAACCGCGGAGGGCGAGGCCGCGGGGGTCGTGGTCGTTCATGGACGGTCGCCCACGGGTCGCGGAAACTGGCGCGGGCGGGCGCGTTGGTGCGCGCACGTCGACAGCGTGACCCGTGCGATCACCTCGACCCCGGAAGCTCTCCAGATCTGGCCGGGGCTACGGTGCGGGCGGGGTGATGAGGGCGCGCAGGTCCTGGCGCGTGGTGGCGACGTGGGCCCGGCCGATCCGCTCGGCCTCGGCGGCGTCGCGGCGTCTCAGGGCATCGACGATCGCGCGGTGGTCGGCGAGGGACGCCTCGCGGCGGCTGGGCGCGACCGCGGAGAAGTAGAACCTGGCGCGCATGCTCAGCGAGCGCACGAAGCCGGCCATCAGCGTGTTCTGCGAGCAGGCGGCCACCGCGATGTGAAACTCGGCGTTGAGCGCGGCCAGCAGAAGGGGGTCGTCGGTGGCGGCCTGCCGCTCCAGGATCTCGTCGAGCGCGGCGAGCTGGTCGGCGGTGCGGCGCTCGGCGGCGAGGGCGGTGGTGCGTCCCTCCAGCTCCAGGCGCGCCTCGAAGAGGTCGGCCAGCTCCTGCTCGGTGCGCTCGCGTACGTACGCCCCGAGGTGCGGGCGATAGTCGATCCAGCCGTCCGCCCCGAGCGACCGTAGCGCCTCGCGCACCGGGATGTGGCTGACTCCCATCTGCTTGGCCAGCCCGTCGGCGTTGAGATGCGTGCCGGGCGGGAGGGCGCTGGTGAGGATGGCCTCGACAAGTGTGTCGCGGACGCGGTCGCCGGTGTTGCCGGTGCCGGCCTCGCGGTGCAGCCGGGGCAGACCGGTGAGGCTCATGGCCCCATCCTATAGGGCACCGAGAGCTTTACGATCGCGACACAGGGGCGTAACGAAGCACTCGTCCTATAGGACGCATGCAGGGAACAGCGGTCGCCGCGGCCACTCCCCTCCTCACCGTTCGCGGGCTCACGTGCCGGTTCGGTGAGGTGGTCGCCAACGACGCGGTCGACTTCGAGGTGGCACCGGGCGAGGTGCACGCGGTGCTCGGCGAGAACGGCGCCGGCAAGAGCACGCTCATGAAGCTGATCTACGGCGTCTACCGGCCGGACGCCGGCGAGGTGCGGGTCGAGGGCGTACCGACGGCGCTCGGCTCGCCGGCCGCCGCTCGCGCCGCCGGCATCGGCATGGTCTTCCAGGACATGCGGCTGATCCCGGCGCTCACCGTCGCGGAGAACATCGCGCTCGCGCTGCCCCGGGGGCGTACCGCCCGGCGTCGCCGGATCGGCCGGCAGGTGGCCGAGGCGGCCGAGCGGTACGGCCTGCCGGTGCACCCCGACGCGCTGGTCCGCCACCTCTCGATCGGCGAGCGGCAGCGGGTCGAGATCCTCAAGGTGCTGATGAGCGGCGCCCGCCTGCTGATCCTCGACGAGCCGACCAGCGTGCTCGCTCCGCAGGAGGTGGACGCGCTCTTCACCGCGATGCGGGCGCTGCGCGCGGCCGGGCTGTCGCTGGTCATCATCACGCACAAGCTGGGCGAGGCGCGCACGATCGCCGACCGGGTCACCGTGCTGCGCGGCGGCAAGGTGGTGCTGCGCGACGCCGACCCGGCCGGCCTCTCCGACGCCGAACTGGTGGAGGCGATGGTGGGGCGGGCCGTGCCGGCCCTGCGCCGCGGGAGCCCGCCCGCGACCGCCGGCCGGCCGGGCCACACACCGGCACCGTCCATCGTGGAGCTGCGCGGCGTGGGCGCGGTCGGCGACCGGAGCCACACGGCGCTGCACGGAGTCGACCTGGAGCTGCACCCCGGCGAGCTGGTCGGCGTCGCGGGCGTCGCCGGCAGCGGCCAGCGGGAGCTCTGCGAGGTGGTCCTCGGGCTGCGCAAGGCGAGCACCGGCACGGTACGCCTGGCCGGCGAGCTGCTGCGCGGCCCCCGGCAGGCGTGCGCGGCCGGCGCCGTGGGCGTGCCAGAGGATCCGGTCACCGACGCCGTGGTGCCCGGGATGACCGTGCTCGAACACCTGGCGCTCGGCACCGCGTCGACAAGGCGGCTGGGGATCGACTGGCGGGCGGTGGGCGCCGAGGCCGACCGCCGGGACGCCGCCGCCCGGCTGCGGATGGCCGCCCGCCACCGGGTCCTCGGCGAGCTGTCCGGCGGCAACATCCAGCGGGTCGTGCTGACCCGGGCGCTGGGCGCGCCGGCCACGGTGGTGGTCGCCGCGTACCCGAGCCGAGGGCTGGACATCGCCACCACGCGGCGCACGCAGGAGCTGCTGCTGGAGCAGCGGGACGCGGGCGCGGCCGTACTCGTGGTCTCGGAGGACCTGGACGAGCTGCTGTCCATCTCGGACCGGATCGCGGTGCTGCACGACGGGCACCTCGCCGGTGTGGTGCGGCCGGGCGAGACCGACCGGTACGCGATCGGGCGGCTGATGCTGGGCGGTGCGGCGGCATGACCAGCACCGCCGAGGCACCGGCCGAAGCCCGCGCAGAGATTGTCGACAATCGACCGAAGGAACGCCCGTGGCTGCGGTGGGTCGGTGCCATCGTCGCCGCCCCGGTCGTCTTCGGCGCGTTCGCGGCAGCCAGGGGCGTCGACCCGCTCGGCATGTACGCGGACATGATCGTCTCGCTCGCCGACCCGGCGCAGGCGCAGACCGTGCTGGTACGCGCGGCGATCCTGCTGCTCGCCGGGCTGGCCGTGGCCGTACCCGCGCGGGCCGGCCTGCTCAACGTCGGCGGCGAGGGCCAGATCGTGATCGGCGCGGTCGCCGCCGCCGGTGTGGGGCTCGTGGCCGACCAGCGGCTTCCCGGCGGACTCGTGCTGGTCCTGATGATCATGGCCGCGATGGCGGCCGGCGCGGCGTGGGCCGGGCTCGCCGGCGTACTCCGGCTGACCGTCAACGTGAACGAGGCGATCAGCACGCTGCTGCTCAACTTCGTCGCGATCGACATCATGCTCGGGCTCATCTACGACCCGTGGAAGGACGCCTCCGGCTTCGGCCAGCCCTCCTCCCGCCCGCTCGAGGAGACCGCCCGGCTGCCGCTGTTCACCACCGGCGGCACCGTCAACGCCGGCATCCTGCTCGCCCTCCTCGCGCTGGCCGGCGTGTGGTTCGCCCTCCGCCGCACCGCGTGGGGGTTCCGGCTGCGGGTCGTCGGCGGCAATCCGGAGGCGGCCCGCCAGGCCGGCATGCGGGTCGGCCCGCTCCTGCTCTCCGCCATGCTCGTCGGCGGCGCGCTCGCCGGGCTGGCGGGGCTGGTCCACTTCGCCGGCACCGAGTTCAAGCTACGCCCGGGCATGACCACCACCTTCGGGTACGTCGGCTTCCTCGCCAGCTGGCTCGCTCTGCACCGCCCGGCGCGGGTCGGCCTCGCCGCGCTGCTGCTGGCGGCGATCGCGATGGGCGGCGACAGCCTCCAGATCGACTCGGGCCTTCCGGCCGCCTCGCTCAACGTCCTGATGGCCGTGGTGCTGCTCGTCGTGCTCGGGATCAGGAGGAAGTCATGATCGTTGTCGACGTGCTGGCCGGCGGCGTGCGCGGCGGCACCGCCATCCTGTACGCGGCGCTGGGCGAGACCCTCGCCGAACGGGCCGGCGTCATCAACCTCGGCACCGAGGGGAGCATGCTCACCGGCGCGCTCGCCGCGTACGCGGTCACCGCCGGCACCGGCGACCCGTGGGCCGGCGTGCTGGCCGGCGCGTTCGCCGGCGGGCTGCTCGCCGCGGTGCACGCGTTCATGGTGCTGACCCGCGGCGCCAACCAGCTCGCCACCGGACTCGTGGTGCTCTTCCTCGGGCTGGGGCTCACCTCGATGTTCGGCGCCGCGTACGTGGGCCGGGCGATCAGCCCCTTCCAGCCGTACCCGATCCCGGGCCTCGCCGAGATCCCGTGGCTCGGACCGGTCCTCTTCGACCACGACCCGCTGGTCTACGCCTCGTACCTGCTCGCGCCGGCGCTGTGGTGGCTGCTGTTCCGCACGCGGCCGGGCCTGGTGCTGCGCGGTGCCGGCGAGCGGCCCGCGGTGCTCGCCACGTACGGGCACTCGCCGGCGTTCGCGCGCTACCTGGCGGTGGTCGGCGGAGGGCTGCTGGCGGGCATCGGCGGCGCCCACCTCTCCACCGCGTACGCCAACGCCTGGTTCGAGAACATGACCGCCGGCCGCGGCTTCATCGCCGTCGCGCTGGTCATCTTCGCCGCCTGGCATCCGCTGCGCGCGGTCGGCGGCGCCTACCTCTTCGGCGCCGCGCTCGCCCTCTCCCCCGCGCTCCAGGCCCGCGGGTACGGCTTCAACCAGTTCGTGCTCGACGCGCTGCCGTACCTGGTGACGATCGCCGCCCTGATCGTGCTGGGCCGCCGGCAGGTCAATGCGGCCCCCGAAGACCTTTCCCGCCAATTCGACGCACGCGTGTTCGACCTGACCCCGACCCGATAGAGGTGCGACCGTGAAACCCTTGAGAATCCTGGCGGTCGCGGCGTCCGCCGTGTTGCTCGCCGCCTGCGCCACCAACAGCACCGAGAGCACATCCAGCGGTACCGGCGGGAGCGCGCCGGGCACCGGCGGCACGAAGATCGGCTTCATCTTCGTGGGTCCCAAGGACGACTACGGTTACAACCAGGCAGCCTACGAGGGCAGCCAGGCCGTGGCGGAAGCGTACCCCGACCTGGAGGTGCTCACCGCCGAGAACGTGCCGGAGGACGACAACGCCGCGCGGGTCATGGAGGGCATGATCCGCAAGGGCGCGAAGATCATATTCGCCACCTCGTACGGCCACCGCGACCCCGCGCTCAAGGTCGCCGCCGCCAACCCCGACGTCGTCGTGCTCCAGCAGGGCAACATCGTGGACGGCGCGATGCCGCCCAACTTCGGCACCTACTTCGGCACCGTCTACGAACCGGTCTACCTGGCCGGCATCGTCGCGGGCAAGGCCACCAGGAGCGGCAAGCTCGGGTACGTGTACGCGTTCCCGATCTCGCAGACGTTGGACAACATCAACGCCTTCCAGCTCGGGGCCGCCTCGGTCAACCCCGCCGCGAAGACCTACGTGGTGAACACCTCCAACTGGTGCGACCCGGCCAAGCAGGCGGAGGCGGCCAAGAGCCTGCTCTCCCAGGGCGTCGACGTGATCAGCCAGCACCAGGACTGCACCGCCACCGTCATCCGGGCCACCGAGGCGGCCGGCGCGTACACGGTCGGCTACCACGCGGACGCCAGATCGCTCGCGCCGAAGGGCTGGCTCACCGGCTCGGAGTGGGACTGGGGGCCGCTGTACACGGCGATGGTGAAGACGACCGTGGACGGCTCGTTCACCGGCTCGCCGTACAACGCGAACTTCCGGGTCGGGCTCAAGACCGGCGACAACCCGTTCGTCCAGTCGCCGTACGGGCCGGCGGTCACCGACGACACCAAGAAGCTGGTCGAGGAGGCGAAGGCGAGGATCAGCACGGACGGGTCGCCGTTCCTCGGGCCGGTCGTCGACCAGTCCGGCACGGTACGCGTCCCCGCCGGCACGGTGCCCGACTACAAGACGATCGAGTCGATCGACTACTTCGTGGACGGTGTCGTCGGCAAGATCCCGGCGTCATGACCGACCAGCCACTCTGGACACTCCAGCTCGGACACTCCGAGGTGGACGAGCTGGCCGCCCGAGCCGATCCGGAGGCGCCCCTGGCCGGCGTGCGCTTCGCCATCAAGGACAACATCGACCTCGCCGGCCATCCCACCACCGCCGCCTGCCCCGCGCTCGCCGCCAAGCCGGCCGGTGCTTCGGCCACCGCGGTGCGGCTGCTGCTGGAGGCGGGCGCGGTACCGGTGGGCAAGACCAACCTGGACCAGTTCGCGACCGGACTGGTGGGCACGCGCAGCCCGTACGGCGCCTGCCACAGCGTCGCCAGCCCGGCGCACGTGTCCGGCGGAAGCAGTTCGGGCAGCGCGGTCGCGGTGGCGAGCGGGCTGGTGCCCCTGGCGCTGGCGACGGACACGGCCGGGTCGGGGCGGGTACCGGCCGCGTGCAACGGGATCGTGGGGGTCAAGCCGACCCGCGGGCTGGTCTCCACCACCGGCGTGCTGCCCGCGGTCGCCGACCTCGACTGCGTCACCACGCTCACCGCCACGGTGTCGGCGGCCCGCCCCGCGCTGGCCGCCCTCACCTGGGCCGACCCGAACGACCCCCGGTCGCGCCCGATGCCGCCCCGAGCGCCAGCCGCCGTCGCGGCCCGGATGCGCGTCGTGGCCGTACCAGATATGGCGTTGGAGCTGGACCCACCGCACCAGGAGGCCTGGACCGCGGCGCTCGACCGGCTGCGCGGCGTCGCCGCGCACGTGGTGCCGGTGGACGTGGCGGCGTTCCTGGAGGCCGGACGGCTGCTGTACGAGGGGCCGTGGCTGGCGGCGCGGTACGCGGCGGTCGGCGGCCACCTCGAGCCCGACGGCCCGCACCTCGACCCCACCGTGCGGCGGATCGTGCTGCGCGGGCGGGACATCGCCGGCGCGGAGGTATTCGCCGGCCTCGAGCGCCTCGCCACGCTCCGCCGCCAGACCGAGCCGGTGTGGGCCGACGTCGACGCGCTGATGCTGCCGACCACGCCGGGCCATCCCACGATCGCCGAGGTGGCCGCCGACCCGGTCGGCGTGAACGCGCGGCTGGGGCGGTTCACCACGTTCGCCAACCTGCTCGACCTGTGCGCGGTCGCGGTGCCGGCCGGCGAGCGGGCCGACGGGCTGCCGTTCGGCGTGCAGTTCGTGGCGCCCGCCTTCGCCGACGCGCCGCTGCTCGACCTGGCGGCGGCGTGGTGCGGCGAACCGGTCGCCCCGCCCGCCGCGACCGCCGGCTCGACGCTGCTCGCGGTGGCCGGCGCGCACCTCTCCGGCCTGCCGCTCAACGGCGAGCTGCTCGCGGCCGGCGGGCGGCTGGAGTTTCGGGCGCGCACGGCCCCCGGCTACCGCCTCTACCGGCTCAGCGGCCCCGGCGTGCCCCGCCCCGGGCTCGTCCGCACCGGCGACGGCCCGGCCGGCGGCATCGCGGTCGAGGTGTGGCAGGTGCCGCACCAGGCGGTGGGCCTGCTGCTGGAGACGGTACCGGCGCCGTTGGGGCTGGGGCGGATCGCGCTCGACGACGGCACGGCGGTGGTCGGCTTCCTGGCGGCCGAGCACGGCGTGCGCGACGCCCGGGACGTGACGGCCGCCGGCGGCTGGCGGGCCGCGCTGGGTCAGCTCCCCTGAGCCGCGCGCCAGGTACGCGACCCGGCGGACGAGCGGCGCGAAGCGGGCTCCGCGCGATCAGCCGCCGACCTCGGAGACCTGGGCCACCGGCTTGCCCTGCCACACCGTGTGGATCACGAAGTAGTGGTTGGGCTCGGTGAACTGGACGGCGAGGTTGCCCGGCTCGTTCTGGACCGTGTCGACCGTGTACCCCGGATTGGGCGTGGCGGTGACCAGGTGGACGCGGCCCGGCGTCATGCGGATCACCGCCTGCCCGCCGCCGACGCGGAAGGAGCGCGTGTACGTGGTCTGGCCGTCGGCGCCGGTCGTGACCGTCCAGCCGTCGACGACCACGGGCGGGCTCTGCGGCGGCCTGGTGGTGGCGACGGGCGGTGGCGCCGCCGGCCGGGACGGCGTGGCCGAGAGCGACGGCGACGGTGTGGGCGAGGGCGGAGCCGGCGGGCTGGAGGCGGGCGGCGCGGTGGCGGCCGGCGGCGCCTCGACGGCCCGGTCGAGCGGGGCGGAGGCGAGGTCGGGGGTGGCCGTGCGCAGCACCGGCTGGAGCGCCACCGTGGCCACGCCGATGCTCGCCAAGGTGGCCGCGCACCAACCCAGCACCGGAACCCAACCGCGCAGCCGCATCCGGCCATTCAACCACCGCCCGCGGCCGGCGGCGGCGCCCACACCGTGGCGGGAGCGGAGCCCCTATGGTGAACCGCATGGCCATGATCCTGCTCGTCGAGGACGACCGCATCGTCGCGGCGGCGTTGACGCGCGCGCTGGTCGACGCGGGACACGTCGTGCGGGGCGCGGCACAGGCGGTGGACGCGCTGCGCATCGTCAACGACGACCGGCCCGACCTGGTCATCCTCGACCTGGGGCTGCCGGACATCGACGGTGCCGACGCGCTGCGGATGATGCGGAGCGTCTCCGACGTACCGGTGATCGTGGCGACCGCCCGCCGGTCCGAGGTGGACATCATCAACCTGCTCAACGCGGGCGCGGACGACTACGTGACCAAACCCTTCTCCAGCGGCCACCTGCTGGCCCGGATCGCGGCGGTGCAGCGGCGCGGCCGTCCGGCGCCGGCGGAGGTGCCGAGCATCACCGTGGGTCCGCTCGTCATCGACCCACAGCGACGGGAGGTGCGGCTGGACGGGGCGCCGATCCGGTTGACGCGGCGGGAGTTCGACGTGCTGGCCTACCTGGCCGGGCGCGTGGGCCGGGTCGTCAGCCGGCGGGAGCTGCTGGCCCAGGTGTGGCAGCAGGACCGGATCGGCGAGGAGCAGACGATCGACGTACACATCTCGTGGCTGCGCCGCAAGCTCGGCGAGACCGCCGCCCGGCCACGGTTCCTGCACACCGTACGCGGTGTGGGCGTGAAGCTTGTCGAGCCGGGCGAGCCACGCGGATGAGGCTCACCCTCACTCGCCTCGCGCTGGCCATCACGTCGATGGTGGCGCTGGCGTTCCTGGTGCCGCTGGCGATCCTGACCCGACAGATCGCGCACGACCGGGCGGTGGGCGACGCGCGGCAGCAGGCGACCGCGATCGTGGTGGCGCTGGCCGTCGACACCGATCCGGCCCTGCTGGAGCAGGCCGTGGCGAGCACCGCGGCGGGCAGCGACGGCCGGCTCGCCGTACACCTGCCAGACCTTGACGCGATCGGATCGCCGCGCGCCGCGGCGGCCGACATCGACGCGGCGTCGCGTTCCCGGCGGCCGACCATGGCCGAGTACGACGGTGGCCTGGCCTACCTGCAACCGAGCGTGCTGGAGGGCAACCGGACCGCGGTGATCGAGGTGTTCGTGCCGGACGAGCAGATCAACCGGGGCGTGTGGCCGGCGTGGCTGGCCCTGGCCGGGCTGGCGGTGGTGCTGGTGGCCGGTTCGACGCTGGTCGCCGACCGGCTCGGCGCCCGGCTGGTACGGGCCACGCGGGAGCTGGCCGCCGGCGCGCGCCGCCTGGGCGGGGGCGACCTGAGCGTACGGGTCGAGCCGGCCGGCCCGCCGGAGCTGAGCGACGCGGCGCGCTCGTTCAACACGATGGCCGACAACATGCGGCAGCTCATCGACAACGAGCGGGAGCTGGCGGCCGACCTGTCGCACCGGCTGCGCACGCCGCTGACGGCGCTGCGGCTGGACGCCGAGGCGCTGCCCCGAGGGCCGGTGGCGGACCGGATGGCGCAGGCGTTCGACCTGCTCGACGACGAGCTGGAAGCGATCATCACGGGCGCGCGGCTGAGCTCCGGTACGCGGGCCCACCACTCGACGGACCTGGTCGAGGTGCTGGCCGACCGGCTCGCCTTCTGGTCGGTACTCGCCGAGGACCAGGGGCGTCCGACCACAGTGGTCGGTGGTGAGCGGCCGGTGCCGGTGCCGCTGCCACGCGGGGAGCTGATCCTGGCGATCGACGCCTTGGTGGGCAACGTCTTCGCGCACACGCCGGAGGGGACGGCGTTCATCGTGGGCGTTTCCGGCGAGGGCCTGGTGGTGGACGACGCCGGGCCGGGCATCGCCGACCCGGCGGCCGCGGTGCGGCGCGGCGTGAGCGGCAGCGGCTCGACCGGGCTCGGGCTGGACATCGCGCAGCGCATCGCCCAGTCGGCGGGCGGGCGCCTGGAGATCGGCCGCGGCCGGCTGGGCGGGGCGAGGGTCGCGCTGCTGCTGCCAACGCGCGATTTATGACCTCTTTAAGGTCCGTTTATGGTCACCGTCCATAGCGTCCCGGGACATGCGTAAGGTTCTTGTCTATCCCCTGGTGGTCGCCGGTACCGCCGCCGCGGGCCTGGTCGCGACCGGCACCGCCGCATCCGCCCACGGGTATGTCTCCGCCCCGCCCAGCCGCCAGGCGCTCTGCGCGTCGCGCGCCGTCCCCGACTGCGGACCGATCCAGTTCGAGCCGCAGAGCGTGGAGGGCCCCAAGGGGCTGCGCAGCTGTGACGGCGGGCTGTCCCAGTTCTCGGTGCTCAGCGACAACAGCCGCGCCTGGCCGGCCCGCTCGGTCGGGTCGTCGGTGACGTTCACGTGGGTCTTCACGGCCCGCCACCGGACCTCCAACTGGGAGTACTTCGTCGGCAACACTCGCGTCGCCACAGTGGACGGCGGCAACCAGCAGCCGGACGCGGTGGTGTCGCATCAGGTCGACCTCTCCCGCTTCCCCGGCCGCCAGACGGTGCTCGCCATCTGGAACATCGGCGACACCCCGATGGCCTTCTACAGCTGCGTCGACCTGAACGTGGGCGGCGGCGGTGGCGGTACCACCCCGACCAACCCGCCGGCCACCGCTCCCCCGTCGACCGCGCCGACGACGGCCCCGCCGCGGACCACCGCGCCACCGCCGCCCGCCAACGGCGGTGGCGGAGGCACCTGGGCCACCGGCACGGCGTACCGGATCGGCGACGAGGTGACCTTCGACGGCAAGCGGTACCGCTGCCGCCAGGCACACACGTCGCTGGCCGGCTGGGAGCCCTCGGTCTTCACGCTCGCGCTCTGGCTGCCGGTCTGACGCCGTGGGACGCATCCGACCCGCTCTGCTGGCCATCGTGGCGGCGCTGCTCGTCGCGGGCTGTGGCACCGCGCCGGAGACGCCTCCGCCGGCTCCGCCCGCCGACGCCGCGCCGGCGGCCGACTCCCTCCCGGCCGCCGACCCGGCACACAACTCGGCGGACGTGATGTTCCTCCAGATGATGATCGCGCACGGCGGGCAGGGGCTGGAGCTCACCGCCCTCGCCGCTGACCGGACGGTCAGCGAGGAGGTGCGGCTGCTGTCCGCCGCGATCGACACCACGCAGCGCGAGGAAATCAAGATCATGGAGTCGTGGCTGACCGGCTGGAACGAAGCCACCGAGACCAGCCAGGACATGTCCGCGCACGCCAACCACGGCGGCCTCCCGGCCACCGGCCCCGAGCAGATCAAGGCGCTGCGGGACACCGCGGACGCCGACTTCGAGGTCACCTTCCTCACGCTGCTCACCGGGCACCAGAACAGCGCCGTCGAGCTGACCAACCTGGCCGACGACGGCGTGAACCCGCAGACCCGCGACCTGGCCGAGCGGATCAAGCAGTCCCGCGCCGACCAGGTGGCGCAGATGCTCCGCATGGTCGGCGGCTAGCGGTCTTCGGCCGCTGATCGCCCGGCCCGGCGAGGCCGGCAGAGGTCGGTGGTCGCCGCGCCAGGGCCGTCGCGCCGCCGGGCCGGTCGAGGCCCGGCGGCTCTGGCCACACACCGGGAGAAGGGGTGGGACGGGACGGCACGCCCGTCCCACCTCTCCGGCGCTTCGCACCGCTGCTCCACAGTGGAAGGAACCGAATGGGCAACACGCAGCAGAGGGTCGCCGTCGTCACCGGCGGCTCGCGGGGCATCGGGCGGCAGGTCGTACGCTGGCTGGCCGTCGAGGGCTTCGCCGTGGTGGTCGGCTACGCCAACGACGCCGACCAGGCCGGACTGGCCGTCAAGGAGATCGTCGAGGCCGGCCGCAGGGCCATCGCGGTACGGGCCGACGTCGCCGACGAGACGGCGGTCGCGGCACTTTTCGACCGCGCCGAGCAGGCGTACGGCGGCGTGGACGTGGTGGTGCACGCGGCCGCCCGTACCAGCCTCGCACCGATCGCCGACCTCGACCTGGCCGAGCTGGACGACCTGCACCGCACCAACGTCCGGGGCACGTTCGTGGTCAACCAGCAGGCCGCCCGCCGGGTCCGGGCCGGCGGGGCGATCGTCAACTTCTCCTCGTCCGACGTGGCCCTCGCCCCGGTGGGGCACGCCGCGTACGCGGCCAGCAAGGCGGCGGTGGAGGCGATCACGCTGATCCTCGCCCGCGAGCTGCGCGGGCGGGACGTCACGGTGAACGCGGTCGCGCCCGGCCCGACCGCCACCGACCTCTTCTTCGACGGCAAGGACGAGGAGACGATCGCCCACCTCGCCGCGCAGCCGCCACTGCAACGGCTCGGCACGCCCGAGGACATCGCCGAGATCGTCACGTTTCTCGCCAGCCCGGCCGCCCGGTGGGTCAACGGGCAGGTACTGCGCGCCAACGGCGGCATCGCCTGAGGCGCCGGCAAATAGTCGCCGTTTCCCTGCAACGCGACCACCGGCCCAATTGTCTAACTGAGGAGTGGCGGGACGATCGGGGGGACGGCGAGGTGGGCCAGTGGTCGAAGAATCGGGGCGGTCGAAGGCGGGGCCGGTGGGCGTCGTGGACGTGGTGCTCGCCGCGCTGGCCATCGCCGCACTCGGGCTCGCCATCGCGGCCGTCGCCTACCTGGCCCGCCATCCGATGGTCGGCGAGGAGCCCACCGAGCCTCCGCGCCCGGTCACCCAGGTGTCGGTCCGCTCCTGAGCCGGGCTGACTCTTCAGGGAGGGCGGTCCGCGAGCGATGGGGAAATCGCGTTGCGCGTGACCGCTCCGGCCGGGCAGACTGCCCCGCTATGAGCGGACACGTCGCGATAGTCACCGGGGCCAACCACGGGATCGGCGCGGCGACCGCCGAGGCGCTGGCCGCCGCCGGCTGCGCGGTGCTCTGCGCGTACTGGCGGGTCCACGATCCCGTGGATCCCGCAGTGCCACAGCGCTACCGGGACAGCCGCGAGCGCGACGCCGACCACGTCGTGGCCGCGATCGAGACCGCGGGCGGCCGGGCCACCGCCGTCGAGGCCGACCTCACCGACCCCGCCGCGCCCGCCCACCTCTTCGACCTCGCCGAGGAGCGGCTCGGCCCGGTCGACGTCCTGGTCAACAACGCCACCGGCTGGATACAGGACACGTTCACACCGGCCGAGACCGACCACCATGGACGCGCACTCGGGCCGGTGACCGCGGCGACCTGGTCACAGCAGTTCACAGTGGACGCGCTGGCGCCCGCACTGCTGATCGCCGAGTTCGCCCGCCGCCACGCCGCCCGCGGCGCCACCTGGGGCCGGATCGTCGGCCTGACCTCCGGCGGCGAGCTGGGCTTCCCCGAGGAGGTCTCGTACGGCGCGGCGAAGGCGGCCCAGACCAACTACACGATGTCGGCGGCGGTCGAGCTGGCACCGCTCGGCATCACCGCAAACATGGTCCATCCCCCGGTCACCGACACCGGCTGGGTCACCGACTCGATCCGGGACGTGGTGGCGGGCAGCCCCCGACTGGTCCACGTCGCCACACCGGCCGAGGTCGCCGAGGTCATCGCCTACCTCGCCTCCGACGCGGCCGCGCTGATCACCGGAAACGTCATCACGCTGCGCTGAACGGTTTCGCGGACCGGTAACGACGATCGCAGAATGTCAATGAAGCCGAATTGAAGGCATCTTCGGCAGCATGGTCGAGTCGTATGCCAACCGTCCGAGCGGCGACCGGCCGGATTACCTGTTCGGCGACTACCAGTTCGACCGGTCCAAGCCTTCGTACTCGAATCCGTGGCCCATGGCCAATCCCGGACGGCGCGTGGCGGACGGCGGTTTGTTGAGGGATCCGAAGCAGGTCAGTTGCTGGTCCGCTCAACTGGCCGGCCTTTCCCGCGAGTGGAGATCGGGACCGGCCGACTATTTCTATTACCTGCTCGCGGCCGGCAGCAGGTCCCCGCTGCTCGGGGCGGTGCCGACCTGTGACGGCCGCCCGGTCACCGGTATCGGCAACGCCAAGGCCGAGAAGATCTGGTATCGGGCGCTCACCGCGCACATGAACGTGAACACCGACTACCGGGCGGCGCGGATCGCCACCTTGCGGGCCGCCGCGGAACTGTACGGCGACCACGGTGTGGAGTACAACACGGTCAACTCGGCCTGGGCCGCGGTTTCGGTCCGTGGCGCCGATCCGTTTCCGGGCGGGAGCGCGCCGCGCCTGACCAATCCCGGCGACCAGTCGACGAGGATGGGCAGCCCGGTCAACCTTCAGATCGAGGCGTCCGACCCGCGTGGCCTGCCGCTGAAGTACACCATCGAAATGCTCGACAGCAACATGGAGGAGGTCGGGCCGCCCGCCGGTCTGTCGATCGACGCCAGCACCGGTCTCATCACCGGCGCCCTGGCGGCGAAGGGCACATACCAGGTAGCGCTCACCGTGACGAACAGCATCGCCGAGGCGACCAACACCTGGTTCCAGTGGACCGTCACCTGATCCACGATCGCCCGTAGCGACGAGCGGGAGGGTTCGGGCCCGTGCCGGCCCTCCCGCCCCGTCCGGCTGTCCGGTCGTTCAGATGTGGATCTCGGCCTCGATCCGCCGCAGCTGGTGACGGGCGAGGCCCAGATTGGCCCGGGTCTTGTTGAGGGCGAGATAGAGGAAGAGCCCGTGGGCCCCTCGGGCGTTCAGCGGGCGGATCAGGTGATACTGCGTGTCCAGGGTGATGAGGATGTCCTCGATGCCGCCGGCGAGGCCGAGCAGCTCCATCGCACGCATCTCGGCTCGCACCACGTCGGTGTTTCCGGCCGCCGCGACCGCCATGTCGAGCTCCGCCGAACCGCCCGCGGCACCGAGGGTCATCCCGCTGGAGTAGTCGACGAGGGCGACACCGACCGCCCCCTCGATGGTCATCGCATCCTTGAGTGTGGTTTCTATCGAGCCCATCGCCAGCCCGCCTCTCCTAACTCCTGCCGGTAAGGGGCGTGACACGGCGAATCGCCCCCGCTCGGCTGGCAGCGTGGCATGGCGTCGCGCCCGCGCAAACCGCGCCGCGCGGCTTCTGGCCGACCGGCCCGGCAGGCAGATCCGAACACCTCCAGAATGCTGCCGTTCTTACTACTTGCTAAGCTTCGCAACTTGTGAAGCTGGCAGTTGTGGCCGCTCGCGGCGCGGCGGCCCAGGCCGGGAGCGGACCCGTAGCGTGTCCCCCTGGAAAGGGGTGGTTCTGTGAGCGCGCCGCTGTACCAGGTCAAGGCCGAGTTCTTCAAAACGCTGGGGCATCCGGCCCGGATCCGGGTCCTGGAGCTGCTGGCGATACGGGAGCACGCCGTCTCCGAGTTGTTGCCCGAGGTGGGCATCGAAGCCGCGCACCTGTCGCAGCAGTTGGCCGTCCTGCGCCGGGCCAACCTGGTGGTGACCCGGCGGGACGGGGCGGCGGTGTACTACTCCCTGGTCAGCCC
Organism: Phytohabitans kaempferiae; assembly: GCF_042433955.1. Lineage (NCBI taxonomy): Bacteria > Bacillati > Actinomycetota > Actinomycetes > Micromonosporales > Micromonosporaceae > Phytohabitans > Phytohabitans kaempferiae. The sequence goes on from NZ_JBHLUH010000058.1 coordinate 48,945, forward strand.
GCAGGTCGCGGAGCTGCTGGCGGTGGCGCGGCGCATCCTCACCGAGGTCCTGGTCAGCCAGGCGCAGTTGCTGGGCGACCTGCGGGCCGGGGCGGAGCAGCCCGGCTAGAGCCGGTCCGCCGGCGCTCAGCTGGACGCCCGGCCACCGCGCCGGCCGCCGGCTGGCCCACGACCCGGCGGCCTGGGCCGCGCGCGCGAAGGCGGCCGTGGAGCGGGGCACGAGCGCCGGCTCCTGGCCAGAGCGACGACGCCCAACGCGCCGGCTGCCACCGCGGCGGCACCGAGCAGCACCGCCCCCACGGGCAGTTGGCCACCGCCGGCCTCCGGGGCGGCCCCGGCCGACGCGGGTGTGGGCGGAGGCGAGCAGGTGACGGCCGTCGCGGATGCCGCGACCCGTACCTCGGCCTGGCACCGGGCCACGGCGGGGCTGGCCATCTCCGCGGTGACCGTCCACCGGCCCGGCCGAAGCTGGCCGGAGTACGTCAACGTCCCCAGACCGTCGCCGGCCGCGCGCAGCGGTGCCGGGCCGATCCGGTCGCCGGTTGGCGTGGTGGCGGTGACGATCGCGCTGGCCGGGCCGGTCACCGGATGCCCGTCGACCCATCGAGCGGTGATCCAGAGCGAGCCGGCGCCGTCCGAGTGGATCGTCAGGACGGCTCCGGCGTGCGCTTCCGCCGGCCGGCCGCCCAGGACCAGGGCAGCCGCGGCCGCGAGTCCTATGTAGACCAGCCGGCGGAGCGTCGTCGTCATCAGCTGCCGTACGCCTTGACTTCCAGCAGCCCGACCGAGCCGGCGCCGCTTTGCAGCAGTACCCGGAGCCGGGTCGTGCTCACACCGCCGAAGGTGACCCGGTTGTACTGGTTGAGCGCGGTCGGGTAGCCGCTGGCGCCAGGCACGTCGACGTAGGTGCTGCCGTTCCAGTACTGGAGCCGCCACGACGCCGGGACGCGTACACCGCCGTTGTCGTCGAAGAAGTAGACCTCGGCGGAGGTGAGCGCCTGCGCCGACGCCCAGGTCAGCATCGCCCACTGCTGCCCGGTGTTGGGCCAGGTGCCCCAGCGCGGATTGACGGTGTCGTTGGACTGCGTGGGCTCGGCGCCGTCGTTGATGGCGGCGACGCTCTCCCACGACGAGGTGTACGACGCCGACGCGGTCGCCGTCAGCGCCCGGTTCTGGCCGGGCTGCGGCCCCGGACCGGACCCGCTCCCCCTGATGAGGAAGAGGTTGTCGGCGACGTTGAAGTACTGCGCCAGGTACGAACCAGCCGGCGGGTTGGTGTGGTAGTAGTCGTCGTGGTTGCAGTCGAGCCGCTGGTCGTGCGCGCGGTCCGGGCACTTGGTCTGGATGACCACGTTGGGGCCGTCCTTGTAGCACATGACGTCCCACTCGTCGGTGCAGTGCGCCTGGCCCGAGGCGTTGGGGGCGTTGTTGTTGACGGCGCCGAGCGTGTGGCCCAGTTCGTGCGCGGCCACGCCGGCGGTCCAGCAGCCGTTGTCGGCGCGGGCGTACTCGGGGCCGCTGTTGGAGCGGTTGGCGTCGCTCTTGCGAGTGTCGCCGGCGAAGCCGCCGATTCCACAGTAGACATTGGCGTCGACGAACTGGAGGTACTTGCGGTCGGTACGCGCGTAGCCGGCCGCCTTGACCGCGTTGAGCAGCGGTGCCCAGTCGTTGGCGTGCAGCGCCGAGTCGGGGATCTGCACGTCGCGGACGACCGGTCGGCAGGCGCCGTTGACGTTCTCGGTCACGTACCGCACGTGCCGCTCGCCACCGGTCTCCCGGGCGCTCTCGTTGAAGATGACGTCGACGCCCTCGGCGAGCGTGCGGAAGGTCTCCAGGTACTGCGCGTACCGGCTGGTCGAGCCGCGCACGTACAGGACCTCGACCCGGCGGCCGGAGGTACCGTCGCCCTCGCAGACCGCGAGCGCGTTGGTGGTGGCGCCGGCGGGCGCGGCGGCGAACGGCTGGATTCGAGTCTTGACCGACAGCCCGACCGGCACGGCGTCGGGGCCGTGCGTGCACATGGTCGGCGTGACGCCCTTGACCTCGAACAGGCCCGCGCACGGGCCGTCCTTGGCGGACTTCAGGCCCTGGTACACCAGGCCGCGAGCCGGGTCGTCGGCGGGCAGGCCGGCGGTGCCGGCGGTCTCGCCGGCGAAGGCGCTGCCGCCGAGCAGCCCGACCAGGAGAGTGATGGCGGTTGCGCCGGCGGCGAGCACCATCCGTTGCCGGCGTTTGGGACGAGCGAGCATCCGCGGTTTCCCTTCACGAGAAACCCGCGCGCCGCCCGGAGGACGCGGGAGGTGGATTTGGCGACCGTGCGCGCGTGCGCTTCCCGATGCGGAGGGCGGGACAGCCCGCTCCTCTGGAAGTCATCGCGGCGGTCTGTTGAAAACTCCCGCAGAGTATTCAGCGCCTCGCATCGATGTCAAGGATGTCGATGCCGACATCTCTGGATGAAGCACATCCGGGTCACGGCCGGCGACTCGCCTAACCGGTCGGGGGCAGCGGCTGGGCGGGCCAGTCGAGCGCCCGGGCGCCGAGGACGGCCGCCTGGAGCGTGAACCGCTGGTCGGGATCGACCGGCGTGTAGCCGGTCAGCGCCTCGATCCGGGCCAGCCGGTAGGTGACCGTCCGCACGGATATCCGGAGGCGGCGGGCCGTCTCCGTGGCGACGCCGCCGGACGCGAAGTATGCCTCCAGCGTGTCCAGCAGTGGTCCCGCGCCGCCGCGCGCGTGTCGCAACGGGGTGAGCACGGCCGACACGAGGTCGGCGATCGCGGGCTGGTCGCGGAGCAGGACCCGATAGATCAGCAGGTCCTGAGCGTCGACGACGGGCTTGTCGAGGTGAAGGCGGCGGGCCATGGCGAGGGCCTCGCGGGCCTCCTCGTAGGAACGGGCGATGCCGTACAGCCCGGGGTGCGGCCGGCCGACCGCGACCTGCCACGGACGGCCGTGCCGGAGGCGGTCGAGCGCGCCGTGCACCAGCTCGCCGAGGTCGGACCGGGCGACGCCGGCCGGAGCGGCGGTGGCCGCCTCGGCCGGGGCCAGGACGACCAGCAGCCCCTCCTTCGTGGCGACCAGCACGTCACGGTCGCCGAGCCGCTCGAAGACCGTGCTCTCCAGCGCGCCGATGGCCGCGTCGGTGTCGGGCAGCCGCCGGCTCGGCGCGGCCAGGGCGACCTGGTGCACGCGGGCCAGGTCGAGGCCGAACGGCTCGGCCCGCTGCACCAGCCCGCCGAGGTCGGAGTCGCCCCGGAGCAGGTCGTCGACCAGCTCCCGGCGCAAGGTCTCCTCCCGCCGGATCAGGTCGCGGCGGGCGACCGCGTAACCCTCGGCGAGCGTGGCCACCGCGTCGTCGATGACGTGCAGGACGGCCGCTGCCGCCGCCCGGACCTCCCGGTCGCCGGAGCGGGCGACCGCGGGCAGATCCTGCCAGAGCCGACGGGCCGCGGACAGGTACAGCTGGACGACTCGGCCGGCCGAGATGCCCTGCTCCGCGGCCTCGCGCCCAAGCCGCCCCACCGCGTCGAGCTCGGCGCGCCTGGGCCGGCGACCGGTCGCCGCGGCGTCGGCCAGCAGCGGCAGGTAGCCGCCGAGCAGGTGCACCGGCACACCACCGGCGTCGCGGCTGGCTCCCTCGGCGACCCCGTCCAGCCACGCCTGCCGCGGTGCCGTCGCGGGGGGACGGCGTGCCATGCCTCGCTCACCTCCGGACGTCGGCCGACTCTGGCTCGGCCGGCCTTCGTTGCCGGCTACCGGAAGCGTACCGCCGGGCGCGGCTGCCCGGTCCGGACCGGGCTGGCGGGGCCGAAAGACCCGAAGGTTTCCGCGCGGCCGGCGGGGCGGGGCGGGCGCAGGGCTGCCGCCGTACCTTGCCGGCGGTCGGCAACATGGGCCGGCGCACACTTCCGGCCGCCGCCGATGCGGAAAAGCGCCGGACGGCGGAGCCTGGAGGTTCCAGCTTCGGTGGCCGGTCGAAAGGCGGTGACGACGATGCGCGCAGGCTTGTGCTGCCCGGTGGCGGTCGCGGCCGCCGTGAGCGGCCCGTTCGGGCGGTCGTCCCGGCGGCAGGGGCACAGCCTGTCGCGGCGCGGGGCGGCACCGCCGGGCCACTGTCCGGGCCGGCGCTGACCGCCGGCCCCCTGCCCGCCGCCGCACGCCACCACACCTAGCCCACGCCCACCGCCACACCGGCGGTGGGCGCCGCCGCATACCCCGAAGAACCACCGCAAACCCGAGAACGTCGCGTACCCGAGAACGTCGCATACCCGAGAACGTCGCATACCCGAGAACGTCGCATACCCGAGAACGTCGCGTACCCGAGAACGTCGCATACCTGAGAACGGAGTGTCGAGATGACCGTCAACGCCAACAGCCGGATGCCAGACCTGCAGGTGGCGTTGGAGGAGCAGGTCCAGCGCTACACGGAGGAGCTGGCGGCCCTCAGCACGCACGGCGCCTCCCCGGAGAACGCCGGGCTGGACCGGGCGACCGTGACCGCCCGCGCCGACACGACCCGGCAGGCACTCGCCGACGCGGCCCAGGCGCTGAAGCGGATGGCCGACGGCACCTACGGCCGGTGCGAGCGCTGCGACGGGCCGATCCCGGCCGAACGGCTCGAGATCCGGCCGCACGCGCGGTTCTGCGTACCCTGCCAGCAACTCGCCCGCGGCTGAGCCCTCCAGAGGATCTATTCCAAGGCATAGACCTGGGCTACCGCGATGTCCGCCGCGCTCAAGACCGCCGCTCCCGCGGCCGCACCCTCCGCGGTACACAACCAAACCCGCCCTCGCCCCACGATACCGAGAGGGCTACTTCAGGGAAACAGCCCCTTCGCGCCGCCGGCAAAGGGCTGTTTCCCCGAAAGAGCCCTCTCGGTGGCCAAGCGCGGCGAGAAGTTGCCCCTACGGGGGTCACGCGCGGCGAGAACCGGAGCCGGGGCTTGAGACTACGGTGGGCGAGGCTGCGGGAGCGACGGTCTGGACCACGACGAGCGTCGCGGCAGCCCATCTGTCCCTTGGAATGGATCGTGTAGGGCGAGTGGTGTGCCGGCCGGCCCGCACCGGCCGGCACGACACGGGATCAGCTCGCCGAGGAGAGCTCGGTGAGCACGGTGTCCATCCGGGTCACGAGTTCGAGGCCGGTGCCCAGCGACGCGGCGCCGTAGACGATCGGGAAGACCCGGTTGGCCTTGACCGCGCCGAGCTGCTTCCACAAGGGCTTGCCGACGAGCGCCTCGTTGGCCGGGTCGAGGGTCTTGCCGTCCGGGCCGGCGGGCACCAGCAGCACGCCCGCGCTGTCGAGGTCGCCGATCTTCTCCATGGAGACCTCGGCCGTCGGCTCGGCCTGCGACTTGGCCGGCTCGGCGAGCTGCACGCCGCTGTCCAGCAGCACGGTCACGTCGGTCCACTTCGGACCCATGACCCAGAACGTGGTGTCGGAGGCCTGCTGCACGAAGGTGAACGTGTACTTCCCGAGCACGGCCGCGTGCTTCCGCTTCACCTCGGCGGTACGGGTCCGGTAGGTCTCCAGCAGTTGCTCCGCCTCCGCCGTGCGCCCCAGCACCTCGCCGATGCGCGTGGCCACCTCGGGCAGCAGCAGTTGCTGGAACGAGATGACGACCGTCGGCGCGATCTGGCTGAGCTGCTGGTAAAGCGCGTCGGGCGTGTCGATGGTCCGGATGATCAGGTCGGGGCCGGCGGCGGCGATCTTCTCCACGTCCGGTTCGGTCCAGTCGCCGATCAGCGGCACGGAGGCGAGCTTGGGCGCGTACGACGGTCCGGTCGCGTCGTACCCGCCGCCGCTCACGCCGACCGGGACCAGGCCGAGGTCGACCACCGCGAAGGCGCCGTAGTAGTCCGCGGTCACCACCTTGGACGCCTTGCCCGGTACGGTGACCGGACCCTTGTCGGTCCGCACCTCGCGCTCGGTCGGCGCCTGGGACGCGGAGCCGGCCGGTTCGTCGCCGTCGCCGCAGCCGGCCAGGATGACCGCGCCGGCCAGTCCGAGGCCACCGGCGAGCAGCCCGCGCCGGCTGAGCGCCGCGGTGGGGCCGAGGTCGACGCGGGCCGGGCGGTTACGCAAAAGGGTCATTGATCAACCTCTCTCCGCGCCGTGTGGCGCGATAACGAAGCGATATCCGTAGGGGCGGCACCGTTGCCGCGGTGGTGGTGGCGACCTATGGGCACGACCATCGGCGTGCCGGAGACGGGGTCGGGGACGACCTGGTTGGCCAGCCCGAACACCTCGGAGACCAGGGCCGAGCTGATGACGTCGGCGGGGGCTCCCTCGACGACCAGCGCGCCGTCCCTCATGACGATCAGGTGGTCGGCGTAGCGGCTGGCCAGGTTGAGGTCGTGCAGGACGAGCACGATGGTGACGCGGTCCCGGCGGTTCAGGTCGGTGAGCAGGTCGAGGACCTCGACCTGGTGGGTCACGTCGAGGAACGTGGTCGGCTCGTCCAGCAGCAGGATGCCGGTGCGCTGGGCCAGTGCCATCGCGATCCATACCCGCTGCCGCTGCCCGCCGGAGAGCTGGTCCACCGGCCGGTCGGCCAGGGCGAGCGTGTCGGTCGCGAGCAGCGCCGCGGCGACCGCGTCCTCGTCGTCGTCGCTCCACCGGCGGAACCAGCCCTGGTGCGGGTACCGGCCCCGGCCGACGAGGTCGGCGACGGTGATCCCCTCCGGCGCCACCGGCTGCTGCGGCAGGATGCCCAGTCGCGTGGCGACCTCGCGGGTCGAGACGGTCTGGATGCTCACGCCGTCGAGCAGGATCGCTCCCCCGGCCGGGGCGAGCAGCCGGGCAAGCCCGCGCAGCAGAGTGGACTTGCCGCAGGCGTTCGGCCCGACGATCACCGTGATCCGCCCGGCCGGGATGTCGACGGAGAGCGCCCGCACGACGTCCCGCCCGCCGTAGCCGAGCGTGACCTCGCGGGCGCCCAGGCCGCGCCGCTCCTGCCCCGGCTCAGCCACCGCGACCGACCCGGTTCGCCGTGGCCAGCAGCCACAGCAGGTACGGCGCGCCGACGATCCCGGTGACCACGCCGACCGGGAACTGTCCACGGTCGAGCAGGTGCTGGGCGACCAGGTCGGAGGCGACCATCACGATCGCGCCGACGAGGGCGGCCGGCACCAGCGCGGTGCCGTGGTCGCGGACCAGCCGGCGGGCGATCGGTGCGGCGACGAACGCGACGAACGGCACCGGCCCGGCGGCCGCGGTCGCCACGGCGGCCAGCCCGACCGCGGTGAGCAGGATCGTCAGCCGCAGCCGCTCGACCCGTACGCCGAGACCGCCGGCGGTGTCGTCGCCAAGCCGCAGCGCCTCCAGTCCGCGTAACAGGATCAGGGCCAGCGGGACGAGCAGGGCCAGCGCGACGGCCAGCGGCCGTACGTGCGTCCAGGCCCGGGCGTTCAGGCTGCCGGTCAGCCAGATCAGCGCCTGCTGGGCGCTGGTGATGCCGGCTCTGGAGATCAGGTACGACACCAGGCTGGCCAGCGCCGCGCCGACCCCGATCCCGACGAGCACGAGCCGGTAGGCGCTCACCCCGTCGCGCCAGGCCAGCAGGTAGATCAGCGCGGCGGTGCCGAGCGCGCCGGCGAACGCCGCGACCGAGACCGCCGCGCCGACCACGCCGAACACGACGATGCAGACGACCGCGGACGCGCTCGCGCCCATGGTGATGCCGATGATGTCCGGGCTGGCCAGCGGGTTGCGGACCAGGCTCTGGAAGATCGCGCCGGACAGGCCGAAGGCCATGCCGGCCAGGAGCCCGGTCAGCACGCGGGGCAGCCGTACGCCGGTGACGATGAACTCGTCGCGCCGGCTGCCCTCGCCCAGCAGAGTCCGCAGCACGTCGCCGAGCGGGATCGGGAAGCTGCCCACCGACAGGGCCAGGAAGAAGAGCGCCGCCGCCACCGCGCAGAGCCCGAGGGTCACCGCGAGCGCGCGGCGCCGGCCGCGGTGCCGGACGGCGCGGACCGCCCGGCGGGCCTCGGCGAGCCGGTCGGCGGGCGGGGCGAGGGTCGCGCTCACAGCTCGGCCAGGTGGCGTCGGCGGACCAGTACGACGAAGATCGGCGCGCCGATGGCCGCGGTGACGATGCCGACCTGGACCTCGGCGGGGCGGGCCACCACGCGGCCCACGACGTCCGCGACCAGCAGCAGCGTCGGCGCCAGGACCGTCGAGTACGGCAGGATCCACCGGTGGTCGGGGCCGGTGATCATCCGGGCGACGAGCGGGACGGTGAGCCCGATGAAGCCGATGGGACCGGCCAGCGCGGTCGCCGTTCCACACAGGACGACGACCGAGGCGGCGGCCAGGGCGCGGCCGGCGGCGACATGCTGGCCGAGCGCGCGCGCCATGTCGTCGCCGAGGGAGAGCACGTTCAGCAGCCGGCCGCAGGGCAGGGCCAGCAGCACGCCGACCGCGACGAACGGCAACGCCTGGGTCACCAGCGTGCCGTCCCGGCCGGCCAGCGAACCGACCTGCCACAGCCGGAACCGTTCGAACGCGTCGTTGTCGGTCAGCAGCAGCGCGGTGGTGAGCGAGCCGAGCGCGGCACTGACGGCGGCGCCGGAGAGGGCCAGCTTCACCGGGGTCGCGCCGTCCCGGCCCAGCGCCCCGATCGCGTACACCACGACCGAGGTGACCGCCGCGCCGGCGAAGCCGAACCAGACGTACCCGGTGAGCGTGGTGACCCCGAACAGGCTGATGCCGGCCACCACGAACAGCGCCGCGCCCGCGTTGACGCCGACGATGCCCGGGTCGGCCAGCGGGTTTCGGGTCACGCCCTGCATGATCGCCCCGGCGAGCCCGAGCGCCAGCCCGGCGAGCATGCCCACCTCGGTGCGCTGCACCCGCATCGTCCGCACGACGAGATGGTCGGCGTTGGCCGGGTCGTAGTGCAGCAGGCTGTCCAGCACGACGCCCGGTGCGATCGACTTCGCTCCGACGGCGACGCTGGCCAGCGCGGCCACGCCCAACGCCACGAGCGCGAGCACCAGACCGGGAGCCAGCAGCGCGCCGCCGCGACCACGCACGGTGGCGGCACGCCGGGGGCGGTCGCGGTGCATGACGGGTGCGGGCGCCGATCCGGACGCCACTCCGCCACCAGCCAGCCCCACCACCACCCCCGGCCAGGTCAATCGATCAAACGGAAACTCAGCATAGGCTAACCTAAGTTGCCCCGAGGGCAAAGACCCGGCCAGCCGCGTTGATCAGTGCCCCGAGTGCCCAGGGCCGGCCATGGGGTGTCCCCCCTGGTGCTCGATCTTCAGCACCTGCGCCGGCATGACCACGAACGGGCGCATCATCCCCATGTCCTCGTGGTCGCGCATGTGGCAGTGGTGCAGGAACCGTCCACTGTGCTCGAACCGGGCCGCGACGGTGACCGCCTCGCCGTTGTTGACGTGCACGACGTCCTTCCATCCGGTGTCGACCGGCCCGATCGGCACGTCCTCGACGTACTCGATCGGGGCCACCGTGCCGCCGCCGACCGTGCGCCCCTGCTCGTCCAGGATGAACTCGAACTTCTCCGCCACGTCGTAGAAGTGGCGCTGCCGCACCTGGAAGTGCGTGCCGTGGATGTGCTGCGGATGCGGCCAGCCGCCGACGTCCAGGTTGATCCAGGTCCACCGCTCCCAGTCGCCGGTCTCGACCATGAACCTGACCGGGTCGTGGAACCGACGGGCGACCCGTTGCCAGGTGCGTACCCTGCCGTCCTTCCCCTTCACCTGCACCACGCCGTCCACCGGCAGCGGGCCGGGCGGCGCGTCGATCTCCGCCATCTCCCACTGCTCGATCTGGCCGGTGCCGAGCGGCGGGAACATCACCATGCGCTCCGGCGAGCCCTTCAGCGCGGCCTCGTCCGCCTTGGGGTACCGCGTGTCCAGCTTGGACGGTGGCGTGAAGCGGTCGCCGCCGTGCCGGCCGACCCGAAACTGCATCACCTGCGGCCACGGTCCCGGGTCGTAGTCGACGTTGACGAGGTTGAGCGCCTTGCCCTTGAAGGGCGCGAAGTTGACCAGGATGTCGGCGCGCTCGGCGGCGACCACGCTGAGGACCCCGTCGACGGAGACCGGGGCGGGCAGCAGGCCGCCGTCCGTGCCGATCAGATGGATCGCGTCCGCCGGTACCGGGCTGCCGTCCTCGAACGTGAGCTGGAGGTGGTACGGGCGCACGTTGGAGAGGTTCGCCACGCGGAACCGGTACCACCGCGGCTCCACGTCCAGGTGCGGCCAGATCACCCCGTTGACGGTGGTGAACGGCCCGGAGAAGGAGGTCGCCTGCAGTTCCGGCTCGGTGGCGTACATGACCGTCTTGTAGAGTTGCGTGCCGGTGAGCCGGCCGGACGCGTCCAGGTCGAAGTTGCGGTCGCACAGCAGCAGCGGCACCTCGTACCGCCCGGACGGCAGGCCCAGCCGTGCCTCGTTGTCGTCCCGGATGATGTACGCGCCGCTCAGCCCGGCGATCGTGTTCCAGCGCGACACCGGCATCGCGTGGTCGTGGTACCACAGCGCGGTCGCCCGCTGGTGGTTGGCGTACTCGGCGACCTGCGCCTGTCCCGGCGGGATGCCGGCCTCGGGCCAGCCGTCGTTGTCCATGCCGGTCTCCGCGCCGTGCAGGTGCACCACCGTCCACGGTGGAAGGTTCGAGACGTCGGCCAGCGCCGGTGCGCCGTCCCGGCCCGGACGGTCCCACAGGGGCGGGTCGGCCCAGGCGATCATCGGCGCCACGGCGACCAGCGGCATCTTGCCGGTCAGCTCGTTCACCCAGCGGACCAGCACCGGCTGGTCCCGCCGCACCTCGATGGTGGGGCCGGGCACCGTGCCCTCGTACCCCCAGACGGTGGTCGGCGGCAGTTGCGAGTGCATCCGTACCGTGGCGGTGCGCATCCGCACGGTCAGCTCGCCGGGCCGGCCCGGCGCCGGGCGCAGCACGCGGGGAATCGGCAGCCGGTCGCGGTACGGCTGTAGCGGCGTGGGGTGGGTCGGCGCGGCGGTCTTCGCGGCGGTGCGCCCCGCGCTGCCCCGCCGAGGCTCGTCCGGCCGCACCCCACGGCCGGGCAGCCGCAGGTCGTTTCCGACCGGCCGCTGCCGCGGCGCCGCGCTGGCCCGACTGCCGCCCAGCCATTCCCGGGCCCGGTCGTTGGCCAGCAGCGCCGGCACCGCCACGCCGGCCACGACCGCGCCGGCCAGAAGCCGGCGGCGGTTCACGGGCTGTTCCGATTCTGTCATCGACGCTCCTCTGTGGAATGTGGAAGGGGATGGCGGGCCGCGCCGGCCAGCGCGGCGACCGTCCGGTGCGTGAAGACCTCGCGGGCGGAGACCTCCACACCGGCCGCCCGCGCGAGCGCGACCAGCCGGAGCGTGACGAGGCTGTCCCCGCCGAGGGCGAAGAAGTCGTCGTCCACGCCGACCCGGTCGACGCCGAGAGCCGCCGCGAACGCGTCGCGGAGTGCCGCCTCCACCGGCGTGCCCGGTGCCCGGTAGCCCGCCCTCGGCGACAGGTCGGGGCGGGGCAGGGCGGCGCGGTCGACCTTGCCGTTGGACGTGAGCGGCAGCGCCGCCAAGGGGACGAAGGCGGCCGGGACCATGTGCTCCGGCAGCCGCTCGGCGATCCACGCGCGCAGCCGCGCGGGCTCCGGTCGCCGGCCCGCGCGGGCCACCACGTAGCCCACCAGCATCCGGCCGTCGAACGCCCGGACCGCCGCCGAGGCCACGTCCGGATGCCCCGCCAGCGCCGCCTGCACGTCGCCCAACTCCACGCGGTACCCGCGGATCTTCACCTGGTCGTCGGTGCGGCCCAGGTAGTCCAGGGCACCGGTCGGCGTCCAGCGCACGAGGTCGCCGGTGCGGTACATGCGCGCCCCTGGCACGAACGGGTCGGCCACGAACCGGGCGGCGGTCTGGCCGGGCGCGCCCAGGTACCCCCGGGCCAGGCCGGCGCCGGACAGGTACAGTTCGCCCGGCACGCCCGGCGGCAGCACCGCCAGGTTGGCGTCGAGCACGTAGGCGCGGGCGTTGTCGACCGGGCGCCCGACCAGCGGCCGCTCGCTGTCCGCGACGAACGCGGCGAGCGAGTCCACTGTGCACTCGGTGGGGCCGTAGAGGTTGACCGCGTCCAGTCCGGGCACGGCGGCCAGTTGCCGCCACTGCGCCTCGCCGACCGCGTCCCCGCCGAAGCCGACCAGCGAGAGCGGACATCCCGGCGAGCCGAACAGGCCCAGCTCGCCGAGTGCGGCCAGCATCGCGGGCGCCACCTCGACGAAGTCGATCCGGCCGGCCTCCAGCAGCGCGGCCAGCGCGGCCGGGTCGGTGCGCTCGGCGTCGCCGGCCAGGTGCACGGCGTGCCCGTCGAACAGCCACAACTGCGGCTGCCAGGCGGCGTCGAACGAGAACGGCCAGGCGTGCGCCACGCGCAGCCGCTCCCGTCCGGCCCGGGCGGCCGCGCGCCGGTACAGGTGCCGGCGATGGCTGTGGAAGAGGTTGGCGATCGCCCCGTGCGTGACCACGACGCCCTTGGGCGTGCCGGTCGACCCCGAGGTGTAGACGACGTACGCCGGATGCTCGGGACGCGGCACCACCGGATCGGCCGGCGGGGGCGCGCCCTCCCCCGGGTCGAGCACCGGGTGACCGGCCGGCGCGGTGTACCCCGGCTCGACGACCACCGCGGCGGGCCGGGCGTCGGCCAGCAGCCGCTGGACCCAGGCCGCGGGCTGGGCCGGATCCACGGGCACGTACGCCGCGCCGGCCCCCAGCACGCCGAGCATGGCGAGCATCGCGTACGGGCCCCGGCCGGCGAACACCGCCACGCGGTCCTCCGGCCCGATGCCGCGCGCCCGCAGCGCCCCGGCGATCCGGCCAGACTCCCGCGCGGCCGCCCCGAACGTCCACACCTGGTCGCCGTGGACCAGCGCCGGCTCGTCCGGACCGCGCCGCACCTGGGCTTCGAACAGCTCCGGCAGCAGCGCTTGGCGGTCCCCGGTGGCGGTGTCGTTCCAGGCGCCGAGGGCCAGGGAGCGCTCGGCCGGCGCGGCGGACGGCAGGGCCGCCACCGGCCGGTCCGGGCCGGCGGCCAGCCCGTCCAGCACCGCGAGCAGCCGGTCCATGATCCGTGCCGCGTCGTCCGCGGTGAACAGCTCCGGCAGGTACTCCAGAACGAGGCCGACGCCGTCGCCGGGCAGCACCGTGAGGGTCAGCGGGTAGTGCGTGACCGACCGGCCCCGCACCACCTCGACGTCGAGGCCGCCGGCCCGCTCGGCCTCCCGCAACCGCTCCTCGTCGACCGGGTAGCTCTCGAACACCAGCAGCGTGTCGAACAGCTCACGCCGCCCGATCCACCGCTGGATCGCGACCAGCCCGGCGTGGTGGTGGTCGAGCAGCCGCGCCTGTTCGCGTTGCAGCCGGCCCAGCGCCGCCCGGACCAGCTCCCGGCGGTCGGTGGTGACCCGTACCGGCACCGTGTTGATCAGCAGGCCGAGCGCGGTGGCGGCGTCGGGGATGTCCGCGTCCCGGCCGGAGACCGTCACGCCGAAGACGACGTCGTGGCGCCCGGTCGCCCGACCGAGCACGGTGCCCCAGGCCAGCTCCAGCACCGTGTTGAGCGTGACGCCGGCGCCCCGGGCGAGCCGCGCCAACGCCACCGCGAGTGGTTCGGGCACGCGTACCGGCAGCAGCGCGGCGTGGCCCGTGCCGGCCGCGGCACCGCCCGGCGCGAGCAAGGTCGGCCCGTCGAGCCCGTCGAAGGCGGCGCGCCAGGCGGCCCTCGCGGCGGCGGTGTCCCGGCCGGCGAGCCACTCCAGGTGGGCGCGTTGGCCGCCGGTGGGCAGCTCCGCACCGGGCAGCCCGCCGTACGCGGCGAACAGCTCCCGGGCCAGCAGCGGCACCGACCAGCCGTCCAGGATGAGGTGGTGGTTGGTCAGCACCAACCGGTGTTCGCCGGGGCCGAGGTGGACCAGGTCCAGCCGCAGCAGCGGCGGCGCGGACAGGTCGAAGCGCTCCTCCTGGCGCCGGCGCAGCAGCCCGGCCAGGCCGGCTTCGTCCATCGTGGACACGTCGAATCTGGCCGTCGCGGCACGCCGGACGAGCTGCACCACGTCACCACCGTCCCGCCGCACGAAGCCGGTGCGCAGGACCGGATGCCGGTCCACCAGGCGCTGGGCGGCCGCGCGCAGCCGGTCCGGGTCCACCGCGCCGCGCACGGCCAGCGTGAGCTGCATCGTGTAGACGTCGGTCCCGGTGCCGTCCGCCTCGTACGTGGACAGGAAGTACATGCCCTCCTGCAACGGAGTCAGCGGCAGCACGTCGTCCACATCGGAGTGTGCGAGCAGGTCGGCGCGCTCCCGCCGCCACCGCTCCAGCACGGCGGCGCCGTCGTGCCCGGCGTCCGGCGCGGCGGCGCGGGCGACGGCGGCGAGCGCGGCCACGGTGCGGTGCTCGAACACGTCCCGGGGCCGCAGCGGCAGCCCGGCGGCGCGGGCGCGACTGACCAGCCGGATCGAGGAGATGCTGTCGCCGCCCAGCTCGGTGAAGCCGTCGTGCACGCCGACCTCGGGCAGCCCGAGCACCTCGGCGAAGATGCCGGCCAGGACCCGTTCGTCCACGGTGCGCGGCCGGTCCCCGCCGGTGGCCGCGGCCGGGTCGGGGGCGGGCAGCTCGCGCCGGGCGACCTTCCCGGTGGCGGTGGTGGGCAGCCGGTCCAGCCGGACCAACAGCGACGGGATCTGGTGCGCGGCGAGCCGGGCCGCGCAGTGCGCCCGCACCGCGGCCACGTCGATCTCGGCGCCGCCGCTGGTGACCAGGTAGCCGACGACCCGCGTGGGTCCGTCGTCGACGGTGTGCACGGCCACCGCGGCCTCGCGTACGCCCGGAGCCGAGGTCAGTACCGTCTCGATCTCGGCCGGCTCGACCCGGAAGCCGCGGATCTGCACCTGCGCGTCGCCCCGGCCCAGGTACTCCAGCTCCCCGCCGGCACGCAGCCGTACCAGGTCGCCGGTGCGGTACATCCGGCCGCCGCCGGGGCCGTACGGGTCGGCGACGAACCGGGTCGCGGTCAGCCCGGTGGCGTTCAGGTAGCCGCGGGCCAGGGCGTCGCCGGTCAGGTACAGCTCGCCGACCCCGTCCACGGGCACCGGCCGCAGCCACGCGTCCAGTACGCGCAACGCGGTGTCCGCGACCGGGTCCCCCATCCGCCGCGGGCGCACCGCGTCCGGGCAGTAGAGGCTGTCGCTGCTCGCCTCGGAGCAGCCGTACTGGTTGGCCAGCCGGCCGCCGGAGACGGCGGTGAGCGCGGCGGAGTGCGCCTCGGTCAGCGGCTCTCCGCTGGAGACCCAGAGCCGCACCGAGTCCAGCCGCCCGGCGCCGCTCTCCGCCATCGCCCGCAGCAGGCTCGGCACCGCGGTCAGCCGCGTGATCTGGTGCTCGTGCACGAGGTCGACCAGGGCCAGCGCGTCCCGGCGGGCCTCGGCCGGCGCGAGTACGGCGGTCGCCCCGCCGGTCAGCGCGTCCAGCAGCTCCAGCGAGCCGTCCACGAAGCTGATCGAACTCTTGGCGAGGACCTTCTCGCCGGGGCGCATCGGGTCGGTCTCGCGCAGCCAGAGCAGTCGGTTCACCAGCCCGCCCCGGGTACCGAGCACGCCCTTGGGGACGCCGGTCGAGCCGGAGGTGTAGAGGACGTAGGCGGGATGGTCGGGCCGGTGCGGGACGGCCGGGTCGCCGTCCGGGTAGCCGGCCAGCTCGGCGAGCACCGCCTCGTCGGTCAGCGAGAGCCGCGCCACCGCGCCGGTCACCTCCGGCGGCGCGTCGGGCCCGGCCGTCAGGAGCAGCCGCGGGCGGGCGTCGGCCACCATGTGCCGCAGCCGCTCCGGCGGAAACCCGAGGTCGAGCGGCAGGTACGCGGCACCGGTCTTGAGCACCGCGAGCAGCCCGACTACCAGTTCCATCCGGTATCCGGTGGCGAGGCCGACGACCGACTCGGGCCCGACGTCCCGGGCGAGCAGTGCCCGGGCGAGCCGGTTCGCCGCCGCGTTCAGCTCGCCGGCCGTGTACGCGACCCCGTCGCAGACCAGCACGACGGCGTCCGGCTCGCCGGCTGCCCGGCGCGCGAACAGCGCCGCCACGTCCCCGTCGGCGGCCGTCGCGAGCCGGCCGGTCAGCGCCGCGCGGGTCGCCTCCTCCTCGCCGGGGAGGTCCAGGCCCACCTGGTCGACGGGCACCTCCGGCTCGGTGGCCACGCGGCGCAGCACCAGGTGGAGCCGGTCGAGCAGCGCCGCCGCGGAGTGTTCGTCCAGGATTCCCGGCTGGTACTTCAGCTCCAGGCGCAGCGCCCCCGCCGCCGGTACGACCGTGAGCATCGCCGGGTAGTGCGTGCCGTCGCGCCCGCTGACCTGCTCCAGGCGCAGGCCCGTACCGGTCTCGACCTCGGCCAGCGCCGCCTCGTCGACGGGATAGTTCTGGATCACCAGGATCGTGTCGAACAGCTCTCCGGCGCCGGCCTGGGCCACCACCGAACCCAGGTCCAGGTACTGGTGGTCGAGCAGCTCCGCCTGCTCGGCGTGGTGCCGCCCGAGGAGGTCCGCGAACGCCTCGCCGTGCCGCAGGGTGACCCGGACCGGGACCGTGTTCAGGAACAGCCCGATCATGTCCTCGACGTCCGGCAGGTCGGCCGGGCGACCGGAGACCGCCTGGCCGATCACGATGTCCGGTGTCCCGGTGACGCCGGCGAGCACGGTCGCCCAGGCGCACCGCACGACGGTGTTGAGCGTGACCCCGCGACCTCGGGCCAGCTCCGCCAGCCGGTCCCCCTCGACCGTGCGCGTGACCTCGCCGGTGCCTTCCGCCGGCCGGGCGGCGGAGGTGAACGGCGTGCACGGGCGGACGCCGTCCAGCGCCCGGCGCCAGGCGTCCAGTCCGGTGCCGCGGTCGCGTCCGGCCAGCCAGGCCAGGTACTCCCGGTACGGCGCGGGCGCGGGCAGCGCGGACCGGTCCCCGCCGGCCTTGTAGAGCGCGATCAGCTCCCGCACCAGCAGGGCGTTCGACCAGCCGTCGAGCAGGATGTGGTGGGTCGTGACCAGCAGGCGGTGCCGTTGCTGGCCCGGGTCGCCGGTGCGGCCCAGCCGCAGCAGTTGGAAGCGGAACAGCGGCGCGCCCGACAGGTCGAACGGCGCCTCCCGTTCCCGGGCGGCGACGGCCGCGGCGGCGGCGAAGGGGTCCGCCTCGCCGGACAGGTCGCGCACCTGCCACGGCACGTCGACCCGCCCCGGTATCACCGCGACTGGCTTCGTCGTCTCTGTCCAGCGAAACGCGGCGCGCAGGTTCGGCCGCCGGGCCAGCAGTCCCTCCACCGCCAGCCGCAGCCGTACCGGGTCGAGGTCGCCGGTGAGGTCCACCGCCAGTTGCACCAGGTACGGGTCGGCGCCGCCGTCGTAGCCGGCCAGGAAGAGCAGCCCCTCCTGGAGCGGCGTGAGCGGCAGGACGTCGTCCACATCGGACGCCCCGAGCAGGTCGGCGTGCCGCTCCCGCCACCGTTCGAGGGCGGCGTGGCCGTCGTGCGCGCGCTCCTGGGGGCGGGTCGCCCGCGCCACGGCGACCATCCCGGCCACCGTCTTCTGCGCGAACACGTCCCGGGTACGCAGCGGCAGGCCGGCCGCGCGGGCGCGACTGACCAGCCGGATCGAGGAGATGCTGTCGCCGCCCAGCTCGGTGAAGCCGTCGTGCACGCCGACCTCGGGCAGCCCGAGCACCTCGGCGAAGATCCTGGCGAGCAGCCGTTCGTCGGCGGTGCGGGGCCGCTCCCCGCCGGCCAGCGCGGCGAGGTCCGGGGCGGGCAGCTCGCGCCGGGCGATCTTCCCGGTCGTGGTGACCGGGAGCCGGTCCAACCGGACCAGGATCGACGGCACCTGGTGCTCGGCCAGCCGGCCCGCGGCGTGCGCGCGGACGGCGGCGGGGTCGACGGGGACGCCGCCCTCGGTCACCAGGTAGCCGACGACGCGGGTCGGCCCGCCGTCGGCCGCGTGCACGGCCACGGCCGCCTCGCGTACGCCGGGCGCCTCGGCGAGCACCGCCTCGATCTCGGCCGGCTCGACCCGGAACCCGCGGATCTTGACCTGCTCGTCGGCCCGGCCGAGGAAGTCCAGGCTCCCGTCGGCGCGGACCCGGACCAGGTCTCCGGTCCGGTACATCCGGGCCCCGGCGGGGCCGTACGGGTCGGCCACGAACCGCCCGGCGGTCAGCCCCGGCGCGCCCAGGTATCCGCGGGCGAGGCCGGCGCCGGCCAGGTACAGCTCGCCCGACCCGCCGCGCGGCACCTCCCGCAGCCAGCCGTCGAGCACGCGGGCGGCGGTGTTGGCGACCGGGCCGCCCAGCGTGCCGAGCTTGCCGGCGTCGGGGCAGTACAGGCTGTCGCCGCTGACCTCGGAGCAGCCGTACAGGTTGACGATCCGCCCGCGCGACGCACCGGCCAGCGCGGACGTGTGGGCGAAGGTCAGCGCCTCGCCGCTGGAGACCCAGAGGCGTACCGACCCCAGCCGCCCGGCGCCGTGCTCGGCCATCGCGCGCAGCAGGCTCGGCACGCCGGTCACCCGCGTGACCTCGTGCGCCTCGACGAGGTCCACCAGCGCCAGCGCGTCCCGCCGCGCGTCCGCCGGGGCGAGCACCACGGGTACGCCGGCGACCAGCGCGCCGAGCAGCTCGGTGGAGGCGTCCACGAACCCGATCGCGCTCTTGGCCAGCACCACCTCGCCGGCCCCGAACGGCTCCGCCTCGGCCATCCAGCACAGCCGGTTGACCAGCCCGCCGCGCGTACCCACCACGCCCTTCGGCGCCCCGGTCGAGCCGGAGGTGTAGACGACGTACGCGGGATGGCCGGGCCGGTGCGGCAGTCCGAGGTCGGTGTCCGCAAGGCCGGCCAGCTCCGCCCGGACCACGTCGTCGGTCAGGTCGAGCGCCGGTACGCCCTCGACGGCGCCTTCGGCGGTGAGCACCAGGTCCGGCCGGGCGTCGGCGAGCAGGACCTGCCGGCGCCCGGCCGGCAGGTCCGGGTCCAGTGGCAGGTAGGCGGCGCCCGCCTTGAGGATCGCGAGCAGGCCGACCACCAGCTCGGGCCGGTATCCCGTGGCCAGCCCCACCAGCGACTCCGGCCCGATGCCCCGGGCCACCAGCGCGCGGGCGAGCCGGTTGGCGCCGGCGTTCAGGTCGGCGGCACGGTGGGCCGTACCGTCGAAGACCAGCGCCGTCGCGTTTGGCGCCGCGGCGGCCCGCTGCTCCACGAGCGCCGCGACGTCCCCGTCCGGGGGCGGTGCCGCCGGGCCGGTCAGCGCGTCGCGCACGTCCCGCGCCTCCCGCTCGGTGGCCAGGGCGACCTGCCCGACCGGTGTGGACGGCTCGGCCACGACCTGCTCCAGCAGCCGCTCCAGCCGGCGCAACAGCGCGGCCGCGCCGGCCGGGTCGAGCGCGGAGAGCCGGTACTTCAGCTCGAAGCGCACCGCGCCGCCACCGGGCGCGGCGGTCAGCATCACCGGGTAGTGGGCACCGTCCTGTCCGGACATCCCGGCGACGCGCAGCCCCGTGCCTTCCTCGGCGGCGGCCAGCTCCCGCTCGTCGACGGGGTAGTTCTGGATGACCAGCAGCGTGTCGAACAGTTCGCCGTGGATCCCCGCCTCGGCCACGACCGTGGACAGGTCGAGGTACTGGTGGTCCAGCAGGGCCGCCTGCTCGGCCTGGTGGCGGCGCAGGAACGCCACGAACGGCTCGTCCCGGCGCAGCCGCGCGCGTACCGGCACGGTGTTCAGGAACAGCCCGATGACGGACGCGGAGCCGGGCAGCTCCGCCGGACGGCCGGCGACGGCCTGCCCGGTCACCACGTCGGTGGCCCCGCAGACCGCGCCCAGCACGGTGAGCCAGGCGCACTGGAGCACGGTGTTCAGGGTCAGCCCTTGGGCACGCGCGAAGCCGGCGAGCCGGTCGTGTGCCGGCCCGGACAGCACGCTGGTAGCCCGCTCGACCCGGTCGTCCACACGGGACGGTCCGGAGAACGGCGTGCACGACCCCACGCCACGCAGCGCCTCCCGCCACGCGGCCGCGCCCGCGTCCCGGTCCCGCTGCGCCAGCCAGGCCAGGTAGTCCCGGTACCGGCCGGGCGGGGGCAGCGCGCCGGGGTCGCCGCCGGCCCGGTACAGGCCGATCAGCTCCCGCACGAGCAGCGCGTTGGACCAGCCGTCGAGCAGGATGTGGTGGGTCGTGACGAGCAGCCGGTGCCGCAGCGGGCCCGTACCGCCGGTGCGGCCCAGCCGCAGCAGGTGGAAGCGAAACAGGGGCGGCTCGGCGAGGTCGAACCGGACCGACCGCTCGGCGGCGGCGATCCGCTCCGCCTCGGCCAGCGGATCCGCCTCGCCGGTCAGGTCGGACTCCCGCCACGGCGGGTCGAAGGGCTCGGGGATCAGCGCCACCGGCCGGTCCACGTCCTCGGTCCAGAAACAGGCGCGCAGGTTGGGGTACCGGACGAGCAGTGCCGCGACGGCGGCGCGCAGCCGTACCGGTTCCAGGTCGCCGTCGAGGTCGACGGCGAGCTGGACGGTGTAGGGGTCGATGCCCTCGGCGAAGTCGCTCAGGAACAGCAGCCCTTCCTGCAACGGCGAGAGCGGCAGGATGTCCGCGAGCGCCGGGGGCGTGCTGGTGGCCGCTCCCACCGTGCCCACCCTCCTCAGTGGATCGCGGCGCCGACGGTGGCGCCGTCGATCTGGCCGGCCGCACCGGGAACCGGCTCGGACGGGGACTGGCCGAGCGCCACGATCCGGTTGTCGCCGTCGACGTGCACCACGCGCGGGCGGTGCCGGTCCAGTTCGGACTCGTCCAGGACCACGTACGCCATCACGATCACCAGGTCACCGGGATGGACCAGGTGGGCGCCCGCGCCGTTCACACCGATCACGCCGCTGCCGGCGGGCCCGGTGATGGCGTACGTCTCGATCCGGGCGCCGTTGGTGATGTCGACCAGCTGGATCCGTTCGCCCTCGCGGATGTCAGCGGCCTTCATCAGGTCCTCGTCGATCGTCAGCGAACCCACGTAGTGCAGGTCCGCCTGGGTCACCGTGGCCCGATGGATCTTTCCGTTGAGCACGATCCGCTGCACCGATCCTCCTGATGGCAGTCTGTTGTGGACTCAGCCCGCACGGGCGGCGCCACCGGCGTCGGTGGCGTCGCGGACGGCGGGACACGCGGGAAAGGGCGCCGCGCGCCGCTCGGACGTCAGCGAGCCTCAGCCGTGACCGGCCATGCCCATCCCGGCTTGATCATTAGGTTAGGCTAACCTAACAGAACATCGACGTAAAGGACTTCCCACCGGTGTGACGAACCTGGCCCGCCGCCCGCGGCGGCGGAACACTCAGGCCGGACCGACGCGCCAGTAGCCGCAGAAGTAGACCCGCTCCTTCGCCATGCCCCGCTCCCCCACCAGGTGCCGGCGCACGGCGGTGACCATGCCCGACTCGCCCGCGACGAAGGCGTACGGCGGGCCCGCCGGGAAGGTCGTGTCGCGCAGTGCCCGCAGCACCACGTCACTGCGCCCGGCCGGGACGGCGCCACGGTGCAGCCAGGTGAGGCGGACACCGGCGGGGACCATGATCTCGATCTCGTCGGCGGCCTCGCCCACCTCCAGCAGCGCCACCGCCGGCGTGCCCGGGGGCAGCGCCTCGACGATCGCGGCGAGCGCCGGCAGGGCCGTCTCGTCGCCGACGAGCAACTGCCACCGCGTGTCCGCCGGTGGCGCGTACTCCGCGCCGTCGCTGAGCACGCCGATCCGGTCGCCGGGCCGGGCGGCGCCCGCCCACCGGGAGGCCGGACCCTCGTCTCCGTGCAGGACGAAGTCGATGTCCATCTCGCGGCGGTCGGCGTCGAGGCCGCGGACCGTGTAGTTGCGCACGACCGGGCGGCGCTCGACCGGCATCGCCTGGACCGCCGGCCACCAGTCGTCGACGTCGGGCAGGTGCAGCTCGCCGCCGGGCTCCGGCGCGAAGAAGACCCGAGCCAGGTGGTCGGGACCGTCGTAGCCGAACCTGTCCAGCTCCGGACCGGCCAGCGTGATCCTGACCATGTGCGGGCTCAGACTCCGGACGGCCACGACGGTCGCGACCATGGGCCTCCGGATGCGGGCCGGCGAGGGTACGGTGCCTGCTGCCATGGATATCGATCCTTCTTCTCGGCCAGGACTTAGGTTAGCCTATGCTGAGTTTGATCGGCTGGGACAGTTTCGCGGGGAGGTTCGTATGCCCGGTCCGCAGTGGACCGACATCGTGCTGGCGCGGCTCACGAGCGCCCGATCCTCGGCATGACAGCGCAAAGCACGCCCGGCGACGTGGCGGCGACGGCCAAGGCGATCCTGCGTCGCGCCCTGCGCCGGCAGCGTTCCCGGGTCGTGCCCGGCGTGCTGCTGCTCTGCGCGCACCAGGCCGCCGAGGCACTCGTCCCGGTGGCGATCGGTGTGGTCATCGACCAGGCGGTGGCCAGCGGGAGCGGCACCGCGCTGGCGATCTCGGTGCTGGCCCTGGCCGCCCTGTTCACGGTGCTCGCGCTGGCCTGGCGGTTCGGGGCCCGCTTCGCGTACGCGGCCGTCGAGCGGGAGGCACACGCCCTGCGCGTCGAGATAGCCCGCAAGGCCCTGGACCCGCGCGGGCAGCGCAGCGGGATGCGCGACGGCGAGCTGCTCTCGGTCACCTCCTCCGACACCGAGCTGACCGCCCTTGTCGTGCGGGCCGCCGGACTCGTCGCGTCCGCGCTGACCGCGCTTCTGGTCGCCGCGGTGGCGTTGCTGGCCATCGACATCCCGCTCGGCCTCGCCGTCCTCGTCGGCGTACCCGCGATCGTGCTGGCCCTGCACCGCCTGGCCCCGCTGCTGACCCGGCGCAGCGCGGCCCAGCAGGAGGCGATGGCCGCCACCACCGCGCTCGCCACCGACCTGGTCAGCGGCCTTCGGGTCCTGCGCGGCGTCGGCGCCCAGCACAACGCCGCCCGGCGGTACGCGGCCGAGAGCCAGCGCGCACTGGCGGTGACGCTGCGGGCGGCCAACACCAAGGGCCTCTACCGAGGGCTGACCACCACCGTCAACGGCCTGTTCCTGGCGGTGGTGGCCGGGCTCGCCGGCTGGCTGGCGCTGCGCGGGCAGATCACCGTCGGCGAGCTGGTCGCCGTCGTCGGCCTCGCCCAGTTCGTCGCCGAACCGGTGCAGGCGCTGGGCTTCTGCCTCCAGTTGTTCGCGACGGCGCGGGCCTCCGCCGGACGCGTCGCGCGGGTCCTCGGCGCCGCGCCGCGGGTCGTGCCCGGCGACGAGACAGTGGCGGAGCCGGGAGAGGTACGGCTGCGCCTGGACGGCATCACCTACCGCGGCCTCGACGGGCTCGACCTGAGCGTACGGGCCGGCGAGGTGCTCGGCGTGGTGGCGTACGACCCGCGCGACGCCGAAGCGCTCCTCGCGCTGCTCGCCGGACAGGTGCCACGCGAGGAGTACACCGGCTCGCTGGCCGTCGACGGCGTACCGGCGGAGGCGCTGGACCTCGACACCGCGCGCCGTACGGTGCTGGTCGAGCAGCACGACGTCGCGCTCTTCGAGGGGACGCTCCGCTCCAACCTGCTGGCCGGCGCCCGCGACCCGGCCGGGGCCGGCGAGCTGGTCGAGTCGGCGATCCTCGCGGCGGCGGCCGACGACGTGGTCGCCGCCCATCCGGACGGTCTCGACCGCCCGGTAGCCGAGTCCGGCCGAAACCTCTCCGGCGGCCAGCGGCAGCGGATCGGGCTCGCCCGGGCCCTGGTCGCCGACCCGCCGGTCCTGGTCCTGCACGACCCCACGACGTCGGTCGACGCGGTGACCGAGGGGATGATCGCCGACCGGCTGCCGGCCGTACGCGGCGACCGCCCCACGGCCGCGCCCGGCACCGTACTCGTGACCAGCAGCCCCGTGCTGCTCGGCCGCGCGCACCGGGTCGCGGTGGTCGACGCCGGGCGGGTCGTGGCCGAGGGCACGCACGCGGACCTCGTCCAGGGGGACGCCCGCTACCGAGAGGCGGTACTGCGGTGACCGATCCCGCGCCCGACCGGACGCTGCTGCCGACCGCGACCGCCCGCCGCACCTGGTCGGTGCTGTGGGCCGAGCTGAGGCGGCTGCCCGGCCTCACCGCGGGCGCCCTCGCGCTGCTGGTCGCCGCGAGCGCGAGCGGCCTGGTCGCCCCGTGGGTCCTCGGCCGGATGGTCGACGACGTCATCGCCGGCGCCGGCCTCCGGCAGGTGGTCGTCTCCGCCCTGCTCATCGGCGGCGCGGCCCTGCTCGCCGGGGTCTTCACCGCCCTGGGCGCCGCCCTGATCGCGCGGCTCGGCGAAACCGTGCTGGCCCGGCTCCGCGAACGCGTGCTGGACCGGGCCCTGCACCTGCCGTCGGCGACCCTGGAGAAGGCCGGCACCGGAGACCTGGTCTCGCGCGCCGGTGACGACGTGCCGGTCGTCGCCAACGCCATCACGACGACCGGACCGGAGCTGACCGGCGCGCTGCTGGCCGTCCTGCTCACCGTCGCGGGGCTGTTCGCGCTGGACTGGCGGCTCGGCCTCGCCGGCCTGCTCGCCGCGCCGATGTACGCGCTGGCGCTGCGCTGGTACCTGCCCCGGTCGGCGCCGTTCTACGCCGAGGAGCGGATCGCGACCGGCGAGCGTTCCCAGGCCATGGTCGGCGCGCTGCGCGGGAGCGCCACCGTGCGGGCGTACCTGCTGGAGGACGAGCACGTCCAGCGGATCGCCGACCGCTCCCACCGGGCGATGGACCTGTCGCTGTCGGTCTTCGGCACGTTCACGCGGTTCGCCTCCCGGATGAACCGGGCCGAGTTCGTCGGCCTCACCGCCGTGCTGGTCGTCGGGTTCCTGCTGGTCCGGGGCGACCTGGCCACGGTCGGCGCGGTCACCGCGGCGGCGCTGTACTTCCACCGGCTGTTCAACCCGATCGGCACGCTGATGCTGGAGGCCGACTCGGCGTTGCAGGCCGGCGCCGCACTGGCCCGCCTCGTGGGCGTGGCCGACCTGCCCCCGCCGCCGCCCGCCACCGCGCCGGCGCGGCCCGCCGGCGCCTCGGTCGAGATCGAGGTGACCAGCCACCGGTACGACGGCGGGCCGCCGGTCCTGCACGACGTCACCCTGACGATCGGGCCGGGCGAGCGGGTCGCCCTCGTCGGCGCGAGCGGTGCGGGGAAGTCGACGCTCGCCGGCATCGCCGCCGGCGTCATCGAGCCCTCCTCGGGATCGGTCCGCCTCGGTGGCGTCCCGCTGGCGGCGCTCGGCGACGAGCAGGTACGGCGCCGGATCTGCCTGGTCAGCCAGGAGGTGCACGTGTTCGCCGGCCCGCTCGCCGACGATGTCCGGCTGGCCCGCCCGGAAGCCGGCGACGAGCAGGTGGCGGCCGCGCTGGAACAGGTCGGCGCGCTCGGCTGGGCCCAGGCCCTCCCCGACGGCCTGCACACCGCGGTCGGCGAGGGGGCGCACCAGCTCACCACCGCCCAGGCGCAGCACCTCGCGCTGGCCCGGCTGGCCCTGGCCGACCCCGCGGTCGCCGTACTCGACGAGGCCACCGCCGAGGCGGGCAGCGCCGGCGCCCAGGAGCTGGACCGTGCCGCCCTGGCCGCGACCGCCGGACGGACCACGCTGATCGTGGCGCATCGGCTGACCCAGGCGCTGAACGCGGACCGCGTCGTCGTCCTCGACCAGGGCCGGATCGTCGAGATCGGATCGCACGCGGAGCTGGTCGCCGCCGGTGGCCGGTACAGCCACCTGTGGCACGGCTGGAGCGGCGGGCAGGACTGGACGGCCACGCCCGGCGCCCCGGTCGCCGGCGGCACGCGGAGCTGAGGAGGCGACGATGAGCGCGGAGACCGCGGAGCGCCGGTACGGCGACTTCTACACGCACCAGCCGGAGAGCCCGACGCTGCGCCGCATCTACCGGGACGTCTACGCCGACGACTACCCCGACGAGCTGGAGCCCTTCGGCTTCGTGACCCGCCGCGACCTGGCCCGCTTCGGCGAGCTGCTCGCGTTGCGCGGCGGAGACCTGCTGGTCGACATCGGCTGCGGTCGCGGTGGCCCCGGCATCTCCGTGGCGAAGGCGGCCGGCGCGCGCCTGCTCGGGCTCGACGTCGTCGCGTCCGCGGTGGCCGGCGCCGGCCGCCTCGCCACCGCCCTCGGCCTGCCGGACGCGGAGTTCCGCCAGGCCAGCTTCACCGACACCGGGCTGCCCGGGCGCGGCTGCGACGCCGTGATGAGCGTCGACGCGCTGTGGATGGTGTGGAACAAGCCGGCGGCGGTCACCGAGGTCGCGCGCGTGCTGCGTCCCGGCGGCCGGTTCGTCTTCACCACCTGGGAGCCGGCGTACCTCGACCACGCCCGGATGCTGGCCAAGGCGGGGTTCACGGTGGAGGCGCGGGAGGAGACCGCCGGCTGGCTGGAGCGGCAGCGCGCCGTGTACGAGGCGATCCTCGCCAACCGCGAACGGCTGGAGGAGGAGCTGGGCCCGGGGGCCGAGGTCATCCTCGCCGAGGCGCGGGACACGCCCGCGGTCCTGGCCGACACGCCTCGGGTCCTGCTCGCCGCCGTACTGTCCGGCTAGGACCTTCCGCGGTCGCGCTCGACGGACGCTGTCCGGCGCCTGGTCGCGGACGCACACGCGGCCGACTGACACGCACCGTCCAACCAGGACGATCTGGCCGGCACCGGATGTCGCCATCCGGTGCCGGCCGCTGTCACCGCCGGATCCACCTCGCCTGGATCCGGTCGAGCTGGGCCTGGTCGAGCCGGGCCAGCGGCACGTCGGCGGGCGTGAACCGGTGCGGCCCGGCGTGGTCGGCGCCGGCGGTCACGGCGCGCAGCGCCCGAAACCACAGCGCGGCCAGCTCGTCCACATCGGACCCGGCGAACATGCCGGAGGCGTACGCCCAGGTCGCCCGGAGTTCGGTGCCGTGGCCGGTCTCCACCGCGGTCACGTCCACGACGAGGGGATGATCGGCCGTCCGGTGCCCGTCGACGGTCCCGCCGATCCCGCCGTCCCCCGGCCGCCAGGCGTCGTCCGGCGCCGCGCCGAGGTCCGCGCCGACCCGCCCCAGGTAGTTGAAGGCGAGCCACGGTTCGGGCAGGCCGCCCAGCGGGTCACCGGGCGCCAGCTCGCGCAGCAGGCCGAAGCCGACACCGCGGTCCGGTACGCCGGCCAGCGAGTCCTTCACGGCGGAGAGGACCCGCGCGGCCGCGGCCGGGTCGCGTTCCGCTTCGGGCACGCCGACCCCGGCGGTGGGCAGCCGCACCGGGTACACGCTCGTGAACCAGCCGACCGTGCGGGACAGGTCGGCCCCCGGGACCAGCTCCTGCTGACGGCCGTGGCCCTCGAGGTACACCACCGGGGCGTCCGCGCCGGTCCAGGTCCGTACGGCCAGCGCGAGCGCGGTCAGCAGCACGTCGTCGACCCGTGCCCGGAACCGGCTCGGCACGCCGCGCAGGAGCGGGTCGGTCTCCTCGGCCGGCAGCGTGCGGGTCAGGTTGGCGATCGTGGCGACGGTGTCCCGGCCCGGTTCCAGCGGGCGCAGCCAGTCCGGTGCCGGTACGGCGGCCAGCACGTCGCGCCAGTAGCCGGCCTCGCCGCCGGCCGCCTTGGCCTCGGCCACCGCCGGAAGCGCCCGCGCCCACCGCCCCAGCGAGGTGGGTACGGGCTGGAGCCGGGGAGGCCGTCCCGCCGCCGCCTCCGCGTACGCCACGCGCAGATCCGGTACGAGCACGCGCCAGGAGACCCCGTCCACGACCAGGTGGTGCACCAGCAGCAACAGTTCGGAGGGCTCGGCCGGCCCGTGGTCGAACCAGACCGCCCGCAGCATGGCGCCGGCCCACGGGTCCAGTCCGTCGCGGGCTTGGGCGTACGCCCGCTCCGGCAGCGGCTCCCCGGCCGGGCAGCCGACCCGGACCAGCACCTCCCCCGCGCCGGCCCCCGGATCGACGACCAGGCCGGACGCGTCCGGTGCCAGCCGCGCGCGGAGGACGTCGTGATGTGCCAGCACGGCGTGCAGCGCGGCGCGCAGCGCGTTCTCGTCGACGCCGGCCGGCAGGCGGAGCAGCATCGCCTGGCCGAACTTCGCCACCGCCGCGTCCCGGGTCAGGAACCGCCGCATGACGGGCGTCAGCGGCACCTCTCCGGCCCCGGCGTCGTGTGCGGCGGCGGCCGCCTCGGTCACCACGGCGGCCAGCTCGCGCGGAGTCGGACGCTGGAAGACGTCGCGCGGGGAGAAGCGCAGCCCCCGCTCCCGCGCCCGGGCCACGAGCTGGATGGAGAGGATGCTGTCGCCGCCCAGCTCGAAGAAGCCGTCGGTGGCGCCGGCGCTGTCCCGGCCCAGCAGCTCGGCGAAGAGCTCGACCAGCAGCGCCTCGACCGGGCTGGCCGCTGGCTCGGCGGCCGCCGGCCGCGCGAAGTCGGGCGGCGCGAGCCGGCCCCGGTCCAGCTTGCCGGCGACGGTCATCGGCAGTGCGGGCAGCTCCACCCACGCGGAGGGCACCATCGCCTCCGGCAAGGCCGCGGCCGCCGCCCGGGTCAGGGCCGGCGGGTCGAAGTCGCCCGCGCCCGCCGGCACCACGTAGGCCACCAGCCGGTTCCGGCCGTCCGGGCCGGGGTGGGCGGCGACCGCCGCGGCGGCCACGCCCGGCCGCTCCAGCAGGACCGCCTCGACCTCGGCCGGCTCGATCCGCAGCCCGCGCACCTTCATCTGGCCGTCGGCCCGGCCGAGGTACTCCAGCAGCCCGTCGCGGTTCCACCGGACCAGGTCGCCGGTGCGGTAGAGGCGGGCGCCGGGCGGCCCGAACGGGTCGGCGACGAAGCGCCCCGCGGTCAGCGCCGGCTGGCCCAGGTAGCCGCGGGCCAGGCCGGTGCCGCCCAGGTACAGCTCGCCGGTCACGCCGGGCGGCACCGGGGCCAGGTCCGGGCCGAGCACGTACGCCGCCTTGTTGACGTCGGCGCGGCCGATCGGCAGTACGGCGGCGGCCCAGTCCGGGTCGGCGGGCCAGAGGGTCGAGTTCACAGTGGACTCGGTCGGCCCGTACGCGTTGAGCAGCAACCGGCCGCGCGCCCAGCGGCGTACCAGGTCGAGCCGCAGCGCCTCGGTGCCCACGATCAGCGTGGTGCCGGATGGCAGCGCGGCCGGGTCGTCCAGGGACGACACCACCGACGGCGGTATCACCAGGTGGGTCAGTTCGTGCCGGGTCGCGAACCGACCCAGCTCGGCGCCGGCGCGGGCGTGCTCCGGCAGCAGGTACAGCGCCGCTCCACAGAGGATGGAGATGCTCAGCTCGGCGAGGCTGACGTCGAAGGAGAACGACGCGAACTGGCCGACCCGGGCGCCGGGGCCGCTGCGCGAGCCGCCGGCCATGGTGCGGACCAGGCTCGCCAGGCCGCCGTGCGGGACGGCCACTCCCTTGGGCCGGCCGGTGGAGCCCGAGGTGTAGATCACGTAGGCGAGCGTGTCCGGCGACGGCTCGGGCCGGTCGGCGGCGGTCGGCGCGGCTACCGGCGGCCCGTCCGCCCAGGCCAGCGCGACCGGGATCGCGGGTACGCCGCCGAGCGGCACCGGATGCGCCGCCGACGTGACGGCCAGGACCGGCCTGGCGTCGTCCAGCACGTGCCGGACCCGGGCGTCCGGATGGTCCGGGTCGATCGGCAGGTACGCGGCACCGGCCTTGGCGACCGCGAGCAGGGCGGCCACCAACTCGGCGGACCTCGGCAGCGCCAGCGCCACGATCCGCTCGGCGGCGGCTCCGGCCGCGAGCAGCCGGTGCGCCAGCCGGTTGGCGGCCTGGTCGAGCTGCCGGTACGTGAGCCGGCGTTCCCCGTCCACCAGGGCGAGCGCGTCGGGGCGGGCGGCGACCTGGGCCTCGAAAAGGGCGGCCAAGTGGTCCGGGGTGACGTCGGCGGCCGTGTCGTTCCAGCAACGCAGCACCAGCCGCCGCTCGTTGTCGAGCAGCGCCGGCAGGCCGCTGATCCGCCGCTCCGGCGTGGCGACGGCGGCGGAGAGCAGCAGGACCAGCCGGTCCAGCAGCCGTCGCGCGGTGGGCGGGTCGAACAGGTCGAGGGCGCAGGTGAGCGACAGCGACATGTCCCCGCCCTGCGCGGCTGGGCGTTCGGTCACCACGAACGTCAGGTCGAACTTGGCCACGTCGAAGCCGATGTCCTGAGTGGACGTCGCCACTCCGGGCAGCCCCAGGTCGGCGTCGTCGGCGTACCGGTGGGTCGCCATGACCTGGAAGAGCGGATGCCGGGACAGTGACCGCGGCGGCGCCAGCCGGTCGACAAGCTCCTCGAAGGGCAGGTCCGCGTGGGCGAAGGCGGCCAGGTCGGCGGCGCGTACCCGGGCCAGCAGCTCCGCGAACGTCGGGTCGCCGGAGACGTCGGTACGCAGCACGAGCGTGTTGACGAAGCAGCCGACGAGGTCGTCCAGGGCCGGGTCGGCGCGCCCGGCGACCGGGGTCCCGAGGGGGATGTCGGTGCCGGCGCCGAGCTTGCGCAGCAGCACCGCGACGGCCGCCCGCACCAGCATGAAGACGGTGATACCGCCCCGGCCGGCGGTGGCGCGGACCGCCGCGGCGAGGTCGGCCGGGAGAGCCCGGTGGGCGGTCACGCCCCGGTAGGTCGCGGTGGCCGGCCGGGGATGGTCGGTGGGCAGGTCCAGCTCCTCGGGGAGCCCGGCCAGGGCGGTGCTCCAAAAGTCCACCTGCCCGGCGTGCAGCCCGGTGCGCTCCTCGCCGGCACCGAGCAACTCCTGCTGCCACAGCGCGTAGTCGGCGTACTGCACCGGCAACGGCGGCCAGGCCGGCGCCGTCCCGGCCCGCCGCGCGGCGTACGCGGTGGCGAGGTCCTCGAAGAGCGGGCGCGCCGACCACTCGTCGGCGGCGATGTGGTGCAGCACGACCGTGACCGCCCAGTCGTCGTCGGCCAGGCGGAACGCGTCCACGCGGACCGGCGGCTCCGCGTCGAGGCGGAACGGATGGCGGGCGGCCTCGGCCAGCCGGCGGTCCAGGTCGGCCGGGTCCACAGTGGCCACCGCGAACGGGACCGCCGACGGGTCCGCGGGCAGTACGGTCTGCTCCGGCCGGCCGCCGCCGTCGGGGTAGACGGTGCGCAGGATCTCGTGCCGGCCCATGATGTCGCCGACGGCGGCGCGCAGCGCCTCGGGGTCGAGGTGGCCGCGCATCCGGGCCGCGAACGGGATGTTGTAGGCGCCGCTCGGGCCGTCCATCCGGTGGATGAACCACAGCCGCAGTTGCGCCGGTGAGAGCGGGACCCGCCCGGGACGGGGCATCGGCCGTACGCGGGGCCGGTCGCCGCCCTGGCGGATGCGCCCGGCCAGCGCCCGTACCGTCGGCGCGTCGAACACGTCGGCGACGCCGAGCCGAGCGTCCAGGTGCGCGCGGATCCGGGAGACCAGGCGCACGGCGAGCAGCGAGTGGCCGCCGAGCGTGAAGAAGTCGTCCTCGACCCCGACCCGGGGCAGCCTGAGCAGTTCGGCGAAGAGACCGGCGAGAAGCTCCTCGGTGGCCCCGCGCGGTGCCTCGGTGCCGGTGGGGGCCAGCGCCGGCGCCGGCAGCGCGGCGCGGTCCACCTTGCCGCTCGCGGTCAGCGGCAGGGCCGCGAGCACCGTGTAGCTGGCCGGCACGAGGTACTCCGGCAGCGTGGCGGCCAGACCCGCGCGCAGCCGGGCCGGGTCCGCCACCGCGCCAGCGGCCGGTACCACGTAGGCGGCGAGGCCGTCACCGGCGGCGGTCACCACCGCGGCGGCGACGCCGGGAAGGGCGGTCAGCGCGGCCTCCACCTCGCCCGGCTCGACCCGCAGGCCGCGCACCTTGACCTGGTGGTCGGTGCGGCCGAGGAAGTGGAGTGCGCCGTCGGCCCGCCAGGCGGCCAGGTCGCCGGTGCGGTAGAGCCGGCTGCCCGGTGGCCCGTACGGGTCGGCGACGAAGCGCTCCGCGGTCAGCGCCGGCCGGTTGGCGTACCCGTGGGCGATCTGCGCGCCGGCCAGGTACAGCTCCCCCGGTACCCCGTCGGGCACCGGACGCAGGTGGCGGTCGAGCACGTGGGCGCGCGTGTTCCAGACCGGCCGCCCGATCGGCACGGTCCCGCTCCCGGCTTCGGGGGTCGCGGCGACCGGCCAGGCCGTGACGTCCACTGTGGCCTCGGTGGGGCCGTACAGGTTGTGCGCCGCCGCGGCCGGCAGCGCCCGTGCGCACCGCGCGGCCAGGTCCGCCGGCAGCGCCTCACCGCTGGCGAAGACCAGGCGCAGGCTGTCGCATCCCCGGGCCGCGCCGGCGTCCAGGAAGGCGCGCAGCATCGACGGTACGAAGTGGACGACCGTGACGCCCCGCTCGCGGATCAGGCCGGAGAGGTACGCCGGGTCGCGGTGCCCGCCCGGCTCGGCGAGCACCAGCTCCGCGCCGACCAGCGCGGGCCAGAAGAACTCCCACACCGACACGTCGAACGTGGACGGTGTCTTCTGGAGCACGCGGTCGGCGGCGCCGAGCCGGTAGGCGTCCTGCATCCAGGCGAGCCGGTTGGCCAGCGCCCGGTGCGGCACGACGACCCCCTTGGGACGGCCGGTCGAGCCGGAGGTGTAGATGACGTAAGCGGGCGCGTCGGCGTGGAGCGGGCCGTCCGGTGGCGCGGACGCGTCCGTAGCGGTGGTGGCGGTCGACCAGGCCCGCACGTCGCGCTCGGTGACCGCCAGGACCGCGCCAGCGTCGGCGCGGACGAACGCCGCCCGCTCCTCGGGATGGTCGGGGTCGACCGGCAGGTACGCGGCACCGGCCCGCAGGACGCCCCACAGCGCGACGACCAGCTCGACACCGCGCGGGATCTGGACGGCCACCACCTGGCCCGGCCGGACGCCCCCGGCGGCGAGCGCGGCGGCCACGGCGGCGCTGCGCCGGTCCAGCTCGGCGTAGGTCAGCGTCTCGGCGCCGGAGAGCGCGATCGCCTCGGGGCTGGTACGGGCGGTCCGGCGCAGGTGGTCGACGACGGTCTGCGGCGGCACCGGCCGCTCGGTGGCGTTGCGGGCGGCCAGCGCGTCCCGCTCGCCGGGCAGCAGGACGTCCAGCTCCGAGACGCGGCGCTCCGCTCCCCCGGCGGTCACCTGCCCGAGCAGCGCGACAAGCCGGTCGAGCAGGGCCGTCGCGGTACCGGCGTCGAACAGGTCGGTCGCGTAGTTGACCGCCACCGCCAGCTCGCCGCCGGGGCCCTCGTCGAGCAGCAGGCTCAGGTCGAACTTCGCGGTGCCGGGCGGCCTCGGTACCGGCTCGGCCACCGTGCCGGCCAGGCGCGGCCGGTCCACCTCGCGGCGGTGGTGGTTGACCAGTACCTGGAAGAGCGGATGCCGGGCCCGGGAGCGGCGCGGCCGCAGCTCCTCCACCAGCCGCTCGAACGGGATGTCCTGGTGCGCGAAGGCCGCCAGGTCGGTGTCCCGGACCCGGCGCAGCAGCTCCGCGAAGGTCGGGTCGCCGGACAGGTCCGTCC
This sequence comes from Phytohabitans kaempferiae, assembly GCF_042433955.1. Lineage (NCBI taxonomy): Bacteria > Bacillati > Actinomycetota > Actinomycetes > Micromonosporales > Micromonosporaceae > Phytohabitans > Phytohabitans kaempferiae. The sequence continues at coordinate 82,491 of NZ_JBHLUH010000058.1, forward strand.
GCAGCACGACCGTGTCCACGAAGAACCCGACCAGCCGGTCCAGGGCCGGGTCGGTGCGCCCGCCGACCGGCGTGCCGAGCGGCACGTCGTCACCGCCGCCCAGCCGGGAGAGCAGCGCCGCCGCGGTGGCCTGGAAGACCATGAACGGCGTGACGCCCGCCCGCAGCGCGAGCGCGCGCAGCCCGTCGGCCAGCCCGGCGGGCAGGTCCCGGGCCACGTCGCCGCCGCGGTAGCTCATGGTGGCCGGGCGGGGCCGGTCCGCCGGCAGGGCCAGCTCCTCCGGCAGGCCGGCCAGCTCCCGCCGCCAGAAGTCCAGATCCGGCGAGCGGTCCAGCAGGTCCCGCTGCCAAAGGGCGTAGTCGGCGTACTGGACCGGCGGCGGCGACCAGGTGGGCGCGTGACCGGCGAGCCGCGCCTCGTACGCCGAGGCGAGGTCGTCGAAGAGCGGGCCGGTCGAGAGCGCGTCGGCCGCGGTGTGGTGCACGACCACGACCAGGTACGCCTCCCGCTCGGCCACGGTGACGAGGTCGACCCGCAACGGCGGCTCCTCGGCGAGCGCGAACCGGTGTGCGGCCAGCGCGTCGACCAGCGCCTCGGCCTCCGCCTCCGGCCTGTGGTGCGACGCGAACGGGACCGGCGGCTCGTCCAGGACCCGCTGGTACGGCTCGCCGTCGTGCTCCACCAGCAGCGTGCGCAGGCTCTCGTGGCGGGCCATCACGTCCCCGACGGCGGCGCGCAGCGCGTCCGGGTCGACGGTGCCGCGGAGCCGGGCCACGTACGGGATGGTGTAGACGGTCCCGGGCCCTTCGAGGCGGTCGAGAAACCACAGCCGCCGCTGGGCGTACGACAGGGGCGTCCGGGCCGGCCGGTCGGCGGGGCGCGGCGGCGGCCGGTCCGAGGGCGCGCTCAGGTGCCCGGCCAGCTCGCGTACCGTCGGCGCCTCGAACACGGCCCGCAGCGGCAGGTCGGCGCCGAAGACGGCGCGCACGCGGGAGACCAGCCGCGTGGCCGAGAGCGAGTGGCCGCCGAGGTCGAAGAAGTCGTCGTCGGGCCCGACCGAGGGCAGGTCCAGCACGCCCGCGACGATCTGCGCCAGCAGTTGCTCGCGGACTCCGGCCGAGGCGCCCGTGGTGCCGTGCGGCACCGGCTGGTCCGCGCCGAGCCGGACCAGCGCGCGCCGGTCCACCTTGCCGTTGGGCAGCAGCGGGAGCGCGGCGACCGGCACGAACGCGGCGGGCACGAGCTGGCTGGGCAGGTCGCGGCGCAGGCTCCGGCGCAGCGCGGGCACGTCGAGGGGCGCGCCGTCCGGCACGACGTACGCGACCAGCTCGCGGTCGCCGCCGGGGCGCTCCCGCACCGCCACCGCGGCGGCGGCCACCGCGCCGGTCGCGGTGAGGGCGGACTCGACCTCGGCCGGTTCCACGCGCACGCCACGGATCTTCACCTGCGCGTCGACGCGCCCCAGGATCTCCACCGTGCCGTCGCGGTGCCGGCGGGCCAGGTCGCCGGTCCGGTACCGGCGGGTCCCGTCCGGCGCGGCGACGAAGCGGGCCGAGGTGAGCCCCGCCGCCCGCCAGTATCCGCGGGCGAGGCCGGCGCCGGTCAGGTACAGCTCGCCGATCGCGCCGGTCGGTACCGGACGCAGCCGGGAGTCCAGCACCTCGGCGCCGGTGCCGTCGACCATGCCGTCGAAGCGCTGGGCGGGCCCGCCGTCCGCGTCGAGCAGGGCCAGGCTGTCGCCGCTCGCCTCGGAGCAGCCGTACAGGTTGGACAGTCGGGCGGCGGGCAGCGCGCCGGCGAACGCCCGCGCCAGGTCGGCGGGGAGCGGTTCGCCGCTGGAGACCCAGTGCCGTACCGGTGCCAGCAGGGCGTGGTCGGTCTCGGCCAGCAGGGCCCGCAGCTGGCTGGGCACGACGGTGAGCCGCGTGGCCCGCTCGGCGCCGACGAGCCGCGCCAGCGCGTGCGTGTCCCGGCGCCGACCCGTGCCGGCGATGACGACCCGGGCACCGGCGACGAGGGCGCCGAGCAGCTCGGTGGTCCCGTCGATGAAGCTGGGCGAGCTCTTCGCGACGACCGTGTCGTCCGGCCCGATCCCCAGTGCCCGGCGTCCCCAGGCGAGCCGGACGGCGAGGCCACCGTGTGTGCCGGTGACCCCCTTGGGCTGGCCGGACGAGCCGGACGTGAAGATCACGTACGCCGGATGGTCCGGCCGGACCGGTCCGGCCAGCGGGTCGGGCGCGTGCCGGGCCAGCTCGTCCCGGGTCGCGGCGGCGTCGACGACCACGCGCCGACCGGACCAGGAGCCGACCGGGCCGTCGGCGGACACCTCGGCCGTGGTCACCAGCAGCCCGGGCGCGGCCTCGGCCAGCATCGTCGCCAGCCGCTCGGCCGGGTAGTCCGGGTCGAGCGGCAGGTACGCCGCGCCGGTGGCGAGGACGGCGAGCTGCGCCACGACCTGCTCGGCCGAGGGCGGGCAGGCGAGCGCGACCAGCGACTCCGGCCCGATCCCGCGGGCGGCCAGGAGCCGGGCCAGCCGGTTCACCCGGGCGGCCAGGTCGGCGTACGCGATCCGCGTGCCGTCCGCGTCCACCAGGGCGACCCGGTCCGGGTACGCGGCGGCGGCCGCCGCGAACTGCTCGGGCACCGGCGGGTCGGTCCGTACCGGCACGGGGACCGTCGCGGCGGCGCGCTCGGCGTCGGTCCGCGCGTCGAACCCGCCGATCGGCGCGTCCGGCTCGGCGACCAGCCGCGCCAGCAGCTCGACCAGCCGCCGGGCGAGCTGTTCCACCGTCGCCCGGTCGAACAGCGCGGTGGCGTACTCGATGCCGGCGCCGAGCGGGCCGTCGCCCGCGGTGCCGCCGTCGCTGAAGAAGCTGAACGTCAGGTCGAACTTGGCGGTGTCGAGGCCGAACGGCACGGCGGTGGTCTGCAGCCCGGCGACCGACAGGTCCATGTCGAGCCGGTGCTGGTGGGTCACCATCACCTGGAACAGCGGGTTGCGGGACAGTGAGCGGGCCGGGCGCAGCACCTCGACCAGCCGCTCGAACGGCAGGTCCGCGTGGTCGTACGCGGCCAGGTCGGTGCGGCGGACCCGGCGCAGCAGCTCCGCGAAGCTCGGGTCGCCCGCGGTGTCGACCCGCAGCACGAGCGTGTTGACGAGGAAGCCGACGAGGTGTTCCAGCTCCGGCTGGGTCCGGCCGGCGATCGGCGAGCCGAGGGGCAGGTCCTCGCCCACGCCGAGCCTGGTGAGCAATGCGGCGACCGCCGCCTGGACCGCCATGAACGGGGTCGCGTCGGCGGCCCGCGCCAGGTCCACCAGCGCGCGGTGCACCTCGGCGGGGATCTCGTACATCACGTAGTCGCCGTGGTAGCTGGCGTCCCGGCCGCGCGGCCGGTCGAACGGCAGCGCCAGCTCCTCCGGCGCCCCGTCCAGCGCCTGGCGCCAGAAGGTGAGCTGCCGGCTCGCCTCGCTCTCCGGCTGGTCCTCGGCGCCCAGGTGGTCGCGTTGCCAGAGCGCGTAGTCGGCGTACTGCACGGGCAGGGGCGCCCACTTCGGGGCCCGCCCGAGCCGGCGGCTCTCGTACGCCTGGCGCAGGTCGGCGAAGAGCGGCCCGACCGACCACTCGTCCCCGGCGACGTGGTGTGCCAGCACGAGCAGTACGTGTTCGTCCGGTCCGAGCGTGAACACGTCCGCCCGCACGGGGATCTCGGCCGCCAGGTCGAAGCGGTGCGCGGCGGCCCGCGCCAGCAGTCCGTCCACTGTCGACGGTGTGGCGGCGGTGACGGTGAACGGCACGGTGACCGCTCCGGCCGGCAGCACCTCCTGGAGCCCTTCGCCGTCGCCGACCCGGAAGACGGTGCGCAGGCTCTCGTGCCGCGCCACCACGTCGCCGAACGCGGCGCGCAGGGCCGGTACGTCCAGGTCGCCGGCGATCCGCAGCACGGCGGGGATGTTGTACGTCTCGCTCGGCCCCTCCAACCGGTGCAGAAACCACAGCCGGCGCTGGGCGTACGACAGCGGCTGCGGGCCGGTCCGCGCGCGGGCCACGAGCGGTGGCCGGCGCCGCTCCCCGTCCAGCACGCGCACCAGGGCGCGCGGGGTCGGCGAGTCGAACACGTCCCGCATGGACACGGCCGCGCCGAACACCTCGGCGATCCGGGCGACCAGCCGGGCGAAGAGCAGCGAGTGGCCGCCGAGGTCGAAGAAGCTCTCCTCCGGGCCGACCTCGGGGCTGCCCAGCACCGCGCCGAAGACCCCGCACATCAGCTCCTCGCGCGGGTCGCCGCCGTCCCGTGGCCGCACGGCGGGCGTACGGGCCGGTTCGAGGCCGGGCAGGGCGGCGCGGTCCACCTTGCCGTTGGGCGTGAGCGGGAACGCGTCCATGACGACGAACGCCGACGGCACCATGTGCTCCGGCAGCGACCTGGCCAGGAACTCGCGCAGCTCGCGCCGGAGCGAGGCGGCGTCGGCGGGCCCGGCGGCCGGCACGACGTACCCGACCAGCCGCGCGCCGACCACGTCGTCGTCGATCGCGACCGCCAGGGCGGCCGCCACCTCGGGATGGGCGGCGAGTGCGGACTCGATCTCGCCCAGCTCCACGCGGAAGCCCCGGATCTTCACCTGGTGGTCGGCCCGGCCGAGGAACTCCAGCTCGCCGTCCGGCCGCCAGCGAACCAGGTCGCCGGTCCGGTACAGGCGCTGGCCGGGCGTGAACGGGTTGGCCACGAAACGGGCGGCGGTGAGGGCGGGCGCGCCCCGGTAGCCACGGGCCAGGCCGCTGCCGCCCACGTACAGCTCGCCGACCGCGCCGGCGGGCACCGGGCGGAGCAGTTCGTCCAGCACGTACACCTGCGTGTTGTGCACCGGGCCGCCGATGGGCAGCGCCGGGCCGCTGACGGCGTCCGGTTCGCCGGCCCGCCAGAGGGTCGCGTCGACGGTCGTCTCGGTGGGGCCGTACGAGTTGAAGAAGGTGTGACCGGCCTCGATCCAGCGGCGGGCCAGGGCCGGCGGGCACGCCTCGCCCGCGACGACCACCACGGCTCCCCGGGCGACGGCCGAGGTGTCCAGCTCGGCCAGCGCCGAGGGCGGCAGCGTCAGGTGGGTCACCGCCCGCTCGGCGAGCAGCCTGGCCAGCTCGCCGCCGAGCCGCCGCTCCGGCGGTGCGATGACGACCGCCGCGCCGGCGGCCAGCGCCATGCACAGTTCCCAGATCGAGGTGTCGAAGCTCTGCGAGGCGAACTGGAGGACGCGGTCGCCGGGGCCGGGCCGGAAGTGGGCGGCGACGGTGTGCGCGAGGCTCGGCAGCCCGTCGTGGGTCACCACGACGCCCTTGGGCTGGCCGGTGGAGCCGGAGGTGTAGATGAGGTACGCGGCGTTGTGCGGCCGCAGCGGGGCGACCCGTTCGGCGTCGTCCAGGTCGGCACCGGGCAGGTCGGCGGCGGCGCGCTCCGCCTCGGCCAGCGCCGCGACCTCGACGCCGTCCGGGATCGCGGCGGCGTACGGTGCGTCGCCGAGCACCAGCGCGGGACGGGAGTCGGCCAGCAGGTAGGCAACGCGTTCGGCCGGGTAGTCGGTGTCGACCGGTACGTACGCCGCGCCGGCCTTGACCACGGCCAGCATCGCGACGACCTGCTCGATCGAGCGCGGCAGGGCGACCGCCACCGCCTGCTCCGGCCCGATCCCCCGGCCGGCCAGGTGCCGGGCGAGCCGGTTGGCCCGGGCGTTCAGCTCGCCGTACGTGAGCTGGTCCCGCTCGTACACCACCGCCGGTGCGCCGGGCAACCGGGCGGCGCACCGCTCGACCAGCCCGCCCAGCGTCAGCGGCGGCACGGGCGTGGCGGTCCGGTTGCGCTCGACCACCAGGTCGGCGTGCTCGGCGGCGGAGAGCAGCGCGGTACGGGCGACGCTCCGCCCGGGGTCGTCGACGATCGCGGCCAGCAGCTCGGCCAGCCGCCCGCTGACCCGGCGGGCGACCGTCTCGGGCACCGCCTCGGCGCGGTACCGGACGTCCAGCCGCAGCCGCGCCCCCGGCGTGGCGATGACCCCGAGCGGGTAGTGGCTGGCCTCGGTCGAGCCCACCTCGACGACCCGCAGCCCGGCCAGCCGGCCCAGCTCGTCGAGGACCGCGCCGTCGAGCGGGTAGTTCTCGAACACCGCGTACGTGTCGAACAGCTCGCCGCCGCCGTGGCCGCTCTGCAACTCGGCGAGGCGTACGTGCTGGTGGTCGATGAGTCGGGCCTGGTCGCGCTGTACCTCGCGCAGCACCTCCGCGAGCGTGTCCCTCGGCCGCAGCCGTACCCGGGCCGGGATGGTGTTGACGAGCAGGCCGATGATCTGCCCTGCCCCGGGCACGCCGGCCGACCGCCCCGACCCGGTCAGCCCGAACACGACGTCACGGCGACCGGTCAGCTCGGCGACGGCCAGCGCCCAGGCGACCTGCACGACGGTGTTGGCGGTGACCTCCAGCCGGCGGGTCAGGTCGCGCAGCGCGGCCGTGCGTTCCGCGCCGAGGTGGGCGGTGATCTCGGCGGGCGTGGCCGGTGCGCGCAGGTCGGCCGAGGGCGCGACGAGGGTCGGCCCGTCGAGGCCGGCCAGGTACCGCCGCCAGGCCGCGATCGCGCCCTCACCGTCCTGCTTGGACAGCCAGGCCAGGTGGTCGCGGTACGGGGCGGGCGGCGGCAGTACGGCCTCTCCCCCGGCGCCGTAGTGCGTGAGGAGTTCCTTGACCAGCAGCGGTGTGGACCAGCCGTCGAGCAGTACGTGGTGGAAGGTGAGCAGCAGCGTGTGCCGCTCGGCGTGGTGCCGGACCAGCGCCAGCCGCAGCAGCGGTGGCCGCCCCAGGTCGAAGGGGCGGTGCCGCTCCCCGTCGGCGACCCCGGCCAGCCGGGCGGCCCGCTCGGGCTCCGGCACTCCGGCCAGGTCGTGTACGGCCCAGGGCAGCTCGACCGTGCTCGGCACGAGCGCCACCGGGTCGCCGGAGCGGCGGAAGCGGAAGCCGGCCCGCAGGTTGGGGTGGCGCCGCAGCAGGCTCTCCCCCGCGGCCCGCAGCGCCGCCGGGTCGACCGGGCCGGCCAGCTCGATCGAGCGCTGCACCGCGTAGATCTCCACGGCCGCGCCGCCGTACGAGGACCACACGAGCAGTCCGTGCTGGAGCGGGGAAAGCGGCAGGATGTCTTCCAGGCCAGGCTGGCCGCTCATCTCGTCCTCCACAGTTCCTCGAGTTCGTCGATCTCGGCCTGCTCGATGTCCACAAGCGACACATCCGACGGGCGGAGCCCGGCGGCCGCGCTCGGGGCGGCACTGGCCAACGCGCGCAGCGCGGCGGTGAAATCGTCGGCGAGCGCCCGGGCCCGCGCGGTGGTGACGTGGTGCCCGGCCCAGGCGAGGCGGATCCGCAGCCGCGGGCCGTCCGCGCCGCTCACCGCCGCCGCGGTCAGGTCGAGCGGGTACGGGATCGGCATGGCGTCGTCGACGTGGCCGCCCAGCGGCTCGGCCGTCTCGACCGGCTCCCACGCCCGGCCGGTACCGGCGGCGAAGCGCCCCAGGTAGTTGAAGCGGACCTGCGGCGGCGGCGCGGAGGCCAGGGCCTCGGCGGTCTCCGGATTGGCGTGGCGCAGCAGCCCGTACCCGATGCCCCGGTCGGGCGTGGCCCGCAGCGGCTCGGTGACCGCGCGCACGGCAGCGGCGGCGGCCACCGCGTCACCGGCCAGGGCCGCCGCGACGTCGAGGCCGTCCAGGTCGAGGCGGACCGGATACATGGTGGTGAACCAGCCGACCGTCCGGCTGGTGTCGGTGCCGAAGAGTTCGTCGGCGCGGCCGTGTCCCTCGAGCATCACCGACGCGGCCGGTACGCCACTCCAGCGGCGCAGCGCCAGGGCGAGCCCGGCCAGCAGCAGCTCCTCGGGACCGGCGCGGTGGGCCTCCGTGGCAGCGCCGAGCAGCGCGCCGGTCTCCGCCTCGGTCAGGGACACCGCCAGCTCCCGCCGGCTGCCCGCGACGTCGGTCGCCGGGTCGAGCCGGACGCCGGGCAGCGGTGGCGGCGCGTCCAGTGCCCGGGCCCAGTGTGCCCGCTCGGCCAGCCGCCGGGCCGTGCCCGCCTCGGCGGTGAGCAGGCCGGTCCAGGCGTGGAAGGTGGTAGCCGGCGCCGGCGGCGGGACGCCCTGCCAGGCGGCGGCGAGGTCGGCCAGCAGGACCCGCCAGGAGACGCCGTCGACCGCGAGGTGGTGGATGGTGACCAGCAGGTCGCCGTCCAGCCGGACCCACTGGCTGAGCACTCCCGCCGCCGGGTCGAGCCGGGCGGCCGAGGCGCGCGCCACCTGGCCGCGGTCGGCGGCCGGCTCGGCCGTCGTGAGCAGGTCGGCGGCGCGTACCGTGCCGGGCGGCCGGACGGTGAGCCGCCATCCCTCGTCACCCTCCTCCAGCCGGGCGCGCAGCATCGGATGCGCGTCCAGGACGTGCTGGACGGCGGTGGCCAGCCGGTCCGTGGTGGCGCCGTCAGGGAGCCGCAGGAGCATCCGCTGGCTGTAGCTGGCGACCGGCCCGCCGGCCTCGCGCAGCCACCGCATGATCGGCGTCAGGCCGGCCGACCGGTGACCGTCCCCTCCGGACGGTGCGGGGGCGACGGCCCGCCCGCCGAGCGCGGCGAGCGCGGCCGGGGTGCGGTGTTCGAAGACGTCCGCGGCGGTGAAGGTCAGCCCGGCCGACCGGGCCCGGGCGACGAGCTGGATGGCCAGGATGCTGTCCCCGCCGAGGGCGAGGAAGCTGTCCGTGACGCCCGCCGCCGGCACCTCCAGCACCTCCGCGAAGAGTGCCACCAGGGCGGCCTCCGCGTCCGTGGCCGGCTCGGCGGCGGCCGGTTCGGTCGCCGCCGGTACGGCCGCCACGGGCTCGGGGTCGGGGTCGGGGTCGGCGGTGACGACGCCGGCCTCCTCGACCGGGGCGTCCGGCCGGGCGGCGATCAGCTCCAGCAGGCCGCGCAGTTCGCCGAGCAGTTCGCCGGCGCGCTCGCGGTCCAGCAGGTCGGGCCGGTACGCGAGCGCGAGGCCGAGCCGCGGGCCGGGGAAGACGGTGAGCGTCGCCGGGTAGTGCGTGGCGTCGGCCGCCTCGACGGCCTCGACCCGCGGGCCGGCGCCGTCCAGCGGGCGCAACAGCGCCGCGTCGTCCAGCGGGTAGTTCTCGAAGACCACGAGCGTGTCGAACAGGGGGCCGAGGCCGGCGGCCCGCTGGATGGCGGAGAGGCCGGCGCGGTGGTGGTCGGCGGTGGCGGCCTGGCGTCGCTGGAGGCGGTCCAGTGCGGCGCCGACCGTCTCCCCGGGACGCGGCTCGAACCGGGCCGGCACCGTGTTGACGAACAGGCCGATCGCCGTCTCGATGCCGTCGATCCCCGGTGGCCGCCCGGCGACCGTCACCCCGAACACCACGTCGCGGCGACCGGTGTGCCGGGCCAGCAGCAGCCCCCACGCGCCCTGGACGAGCGTGTTGAGGGTCAGGCCGCGGGCGGCGGCCCGGCCGCGCAGGTCGGCGACGAGCTGCTCGTCCAGCTCGATCCGGTGCTCGTCGGGCAGGGACGTGCCGGGGCCGGCCGCGACCGGGAGCAGCATCGTCGGAGCGGCCAGCCCGCGCAGGTGCTCGCGCCAGGCGGCCAGGTCGGCCTCCGGGTCGCGGGCGGCCAGCTCGCGCAGGTACGCCAGGTGCGCCCCGGTGCCGGCGGCGGGCAGCGCGCGGCCGGCGTACCGGTCCAGGATCTCCCGCACGAGCAGCGGCGCCGACCAGCCGTCCCAGGCCGCGTGGTGACCGGTGACCAGCAGGACCGACCGGCCCTCCGCGACGGTCACCAGGTCGAACCGGAACAGCGGCGGCGCGGCCAGGTCGAACGGTTCGTACCGGCGCCGCCGGGCCAGCCCGTCGAGCGGGCCAGCCTCACCGGTCGCGTTCCCGCGCGGGTCGTGGAGGTCGCGCGGGTCGTGGAGGTTCAATGGCACCGGTACCGGCGCGTGCACCACGCCCACCGCCCGGCCGGAGTCGAGGTGGCGCAGCCCGATCCGCAGCCCGACGTGCCGGGCGAACACCTCGTCCAGCGCCGTACGCAGGCGGGCCGGGTCCAGCTCGGCGGTCAGGTGCAGGCGCAGTTGCACCGTGTACACGTCGGGATGGGCGGACGGGTCGTGGAACGCGGTGTGTGCCAGCGCGAGCAGCCCTTCCTGGAGCGGGCCGGCCGGCACCACGTCGAGCCAGCCGGGCGCGGCCAGGTCGAGGGCGTCCAGGTCGGCCTGCGCCAGCCCGGGCAGCACCAGGTCCGCGGGGGTACGGCCACCGGCGGGTCCGGCGGCGACGTAGCCGGCCAGGTCCGCGAACGCGGCGGCCAGCTCGTCCCGGAAACGCTCGGCGGTGCCGGCCGCGTACCATCCCGCCGGGTACGTCAGGTGCCCGCGCAGCGCCCGCCCGCCAGGCGTGTCCACTGTGTACGCCAGCAGCTCCGGCCCGCCCACCGCAGGCCCCGCGTCGAGCAGGTCGGGGTCGAGCCCGCCGGGCCGGTGGCCGAGGTAGTTGACCAGCAGCTCGGGCTCGCCGGCGGCGGCCAGCCCGGCGGCCGTCTGCGGGTTGAGGTAGCGCAGCAGGCCGTAGCCGATGCCGCCGCCCGGTACCGCGCGCAACTGCTCCTTCACCGACTTGAGCGCGGGCCCGGCGGCGGGCGGCCCGGCGGCGCCGGTCTCGCCGAGGTCCAGCCGCACCGGGTACAGGCTGGTGAACCAGCCGACCGTGCCGGCGGTCTCCGGGCCGGTGCGCCCGTGCCCCTCCAGGGCGAGCGTCACGTCCCGGCGCCCGTCCGGCCCGCGGACCGCCAGGGCGGCCAGTGCGACCGCCGTGACCAGCAGGTCCTCGCCGGTGAACCGGAACCGCCCAGCCGCCCAGCTCCACAGTGGATCGAACGTCGCCGCCACCACTGCCAGGTCGGCCCGTCCCGGTGGCCGGTCCGCGCCCTCGCGGCCCGGCAGCAGCGGCGCCCGGTCGGTGACGGCCGTGAGCCAATGGCCGTACTCGGCGAGGACGGCCGGGCTGGTGGCCCGCTCGCGCAGACCGGCGGCCCAGGCCCGGAACGGCGGCGGGGGCGGGCCCGCCGGGAGTTCGCCGCGGAGGGCGGCGCGCAGGTCGGCCCAGAGGATCGGCCAGGAGGCCGCGTCCACGGCGAGGTGGTGGACGGTGGCGAACACTCGCGCGGGCTCGCCGGGGCCGCCGGTGACCAGGCACCAGCGGGAGACGACGCCGCGCTCCGGGTCCAGCGCCGCCGTCGCCGCCCGGGCCTCCGCGCGGACCGCGGTCTCGTCCCGGCCGGCGGCCACGACGCTGCGGACCAGCGCGTCGGCCGGTACGGCGTCGCCCACCGGCGGCACGTCCAGCGACCAGTGCCCGTGCGCCGAGACGCGCAGCCGCAGCCGCAGCATGGGATGCCGGGCGAGCAGGGCGGAGACGGCGCGGACCAGGTCCTCGCGGCCCGTACCGGCCGGGACCTCGGCGGTGTCGCTCTGGCTGAACGCGGCCACCGGCCCGCCGCGCTCGCGCAGCCAGTGCGCGACCGGGGTCAGCTCGACCGGGCCTTCGGCGGCCACGCCGCCCGTGGCGTCCGCCGGGGGTCGGCCGGGTTCGGCGACGAGCCCCAGCTCGGCCGGGCTCTGGTGGGTGAACACGTCGGCGACACGAATCCGCAGCCCGGCCTCGCGGGCCCGGGCGACGAGCTGGACGGCCAGGATGCTGTCCCCGCCGAGCGCGAAGAAGCCGCTGTCCGGGTCCACCTCCGGCCGTTCGAGCACCTGCGCGAAGAGCCGCCGGACGGTGTCCACAGTGGAGCTTGCCGGGTCGGGCGCCGGGCCGGGGCCGGCCCGGTCGGCGGCGGGCGGGGCGGGCAGCGCACGACGGTCCAGCTTGCCGCTCGGGGTCAGCGGCAGCGAGTCGAGCAGGCCGACGGTGGCGGGCACGAGGTGGTCCGGGACGATGGTGGCGAGAAACTGGCGCACCTCGTCCGGGTCGGGGGCGGCGCCGGGGGCCGGCACGGCGTACCCGACCAGCCGCACGTTGCCGTGGCCGTCTCGCCGGACGGTGGCCGCCGCGGCCCGGATGCCCGGATGGCGCAGCATCGCCTGCTCGACCTCGCCCAGCTCGATCCGGACGCCGCGCACCTTCACCTGGTCGTCGACGCGTCCCAGGTACTCCAGCGCGCCGTCGCGCCGCCAGCGCACGAGGTCGCCAGTGCGGTACATCCGGGATCCGGGCGGGCCGTACGGGTTGGCGACGAACCGCTCCGCGGTCAGGCCGGCCCGACGCAGGTAGCCGGTGGCGAGCTGGACACCGCTGAGGTACAGCTCGCCGGGGACGCCGGGCGGCACCGGGCGCAGCCACCGGTCGGCCACGTGCGTGCCGGTGTTCCAGACCGGGGCGCCGATCGGCACCGGTACGCGGACGTCGGCGTCCGTGGTCGCCCAGGCGGTCACGTCGACCGCGGCCTCGGTCGGCCCGTACAGGTTGTGCAGCTCGGCCGGCAGGGCGGCGCGGAAGCGGGCGACCAGCTCGGACGGGAGCGCCTCGCCGCTGCAGAAGACCCGCCGCAGGCCGGTGCAGGTGGCCGCCCCCGGGTCGGTGAGGAAACCGGCCAACATGGACGGTACGAAGTGGAGCGTCGTGATCCGGTGCTCGTTGATCGCGCGGACCAGGTACGCGGGGTCGCGGTGGCCGCCCGGTTCGGCCACCACCAGCGTGGCGCCGGCCAGCAGCGGCCAGAAGAACTCCCACACCGAGACGTCGAAGCTGGCCGGCGTCTTCTGCAGGACCCGGTCCGTGCCGTCCAGCGGGTACGTGTCCTGCGTCCAGGCGAGCCGGTTGACGATCGCGCGGTGCGGGACGACCACTCCCTTGGGGCGGCCGGTCGAGCCGGAGGTGTAGATGACGTACGCGGGGTCGTCCGGGGTGAGCCGCCGCCCGCCGCCGCACGCGGGCCATGCCCGCGCGCCGAGCGCCCGCACCGCCGCCATGTCCAGCTCCGCCGCCGGTCGGGCGTCGTCCAGCACGAGGGCGATCCGGTCCGTCGGGTAGTCCGGGTCGACCGGCAGGTACGCGGCACCGGCCTTGTGCACCGCGTACAGCGCGACGACGAGTTCGACCGAGCGCGGGACGCGCACCGCCACCACCGCGCCCGGCCCGGCACCTCGCGCCCGCAGGCCGGCGGCGACCCGCTCGGCGTACGCGTCCAGCTCGGCGTAACTGAGCGTGCCGCCGGGTCCGGTGACGGCGGGCCGCTCCGGATGCCGCGCCACGGCCAGCCGGAACAGGTCGGGCAGCGTGGCGCCGGGCACGTCGACCGCTCGCCCCTCGGTCCAGCGCGCCACGGCCCGGCGCGCGGCGGGCGGCAGCGGGTCCAGGTCGAGGGCGGGCCGGTCGGCGGCGCCCGGCAGCCGCGTCAGGGCGGTCAGCAGGCAGTCTCCGATCGCCTGGACGGTCGCCTCGTCGAACAGGTCGGCCGCGTACTCCAGCCGCACGTCGATGCCGGCCCCGGCGGGGCGCTCGGTGAACTTGGCGGTCAGGTCGAACTTCGCCGTACCGGTGTCCACAAGCGACACCTCACCGGCGGCCGGCCCGAGCCGTACCCGCTCCGGCCCGCCGTGCTCGTGGATCACCATGACCTGGAAGAGCGGATGCCGGCCCGGTACGCGCGGCGGGTTGAGCGCCTCGGCGACCCGGTCGAACGGGACGTCGGCGTGGGCCAGCGCCGCCGCGGTCATGTCCCGCACGCGGGCCAGCAGCTCGGCCACGGTCGGCGTGCCGGAGAGGTCGACGCGCAGCACCACGGTGTTCAGGAAGCAGCCGACGATCCCCTCCAACGCCTCGTCGGGACGGCTGGCGACCGGCGTGCCCAGCGGCAGGTCCGCTCCGGCACCCATGGCCGACAGGGCCAGCGCGGTCGCGGTCTGCAGGACGGTGAAGAGCGTGACCCCCTGCCCCCGGGCGTACGCCAGCAGGCGCTCGTGCTCGCCCGCCGGCACGCCGAGCGTGAGCACAGCCCCGGCACCGGTACGGGCGGCCGTCCGCGGGCGGTCCAGCGGCAGCGGCAGCTCCTCGGGGGCGCCGGCCAGCCGTTCCCGCCAGTGGTCGAGTTGCGCGGCGGCGAGGCTGCCGGTGGCCGCCGGGTCGCCGAGCAGCTCCGCGTGCCAGCGCGTGTAGTCGCGGTACCGCACCGGCAGCGGCGGCCACTGCGGCGCGCGCCCGTCCAGCCGCGCCGCGTACGCGGCCGACAGGTCCGCCAGCATCGGTCCGGTCGACGCCTGGTCGCCCGCGATGTGGTGCAGGACCAGGACGAGGACGTCGGCGCCGGTGCCGCGCAGGAGCGTGGCCCGCAGCGGGGGCTCGGCGGCGAGGTCGAAGGGCTCCCGCACCGCCGCCGCTACGGCGTCGTCGACGGCCGAACCGGCGTCGAGGGTACGTACCGTCAGCCGGCCGCCGGCGAGCGCCGGGTCGCCGGGGTCGAGGACCCGCTGCCACGGCCCGTGGACGTCCACCGCGACGGTGGTGCGCAGGCTCTCGTGGCGGGTGACGAGGTCGGCGAGCGCGGCGGCCAGCGCCCGCTCGTCGAGGTGGCCGTCCACGTGCACGGCCAGCGGGATGTTGTAGACCGGGCTCGCGCCGTCCCGCTGGTCGACGAACCAGAACCGGGTCTGCGCGGGCGACAGCGGCACGCGGTCGGCCGGCTGGACGGTGGCCCGCGGCGCGGGGCGGGCCGGTGGCCGCTCGCTGTCGACGGCGCGGGCCAGCGCGGCGACCGTCCGGTGGGCGAAGACGGCCCGCAGGTCGACCTCGACGCCGATCCGGGACCGCAGGGCGGCCAGCAGCCGGCCGGCGAGCAGCGAGTGGCCGCCCAGGGCGAAGAAGTCGTCGTCGAGCCCGACCCGGTCGGCGCCGAGCAGCTCGGCGTAGAGGTCGCAGAGCACCGTCTCGGTCGCGGTGACCGGGGGCCGGTAGGGATGGCCGGCGAGGTCCGGGGCGGGCAGCCGCGCCCGGTCGAGCTTGCCGTGCGCGGTCAGCGGAAGCCCCGCCATCGGTACGACGGCCGCCGGGACCAGGTAGTCCGGCAGGGCGGAGCGGGCGTACGCCAGCAGGGCGTCCGGATCGGCCTCCGTGTCCGTCCGGAAGACCACGTACGCGGTCAGGTACGGGCCGGCGCCGCCTTCCCGGGCCAGGACGGCGCACTGGGCGACGGCGGGGTACGCGGCGAGCGCGGTCTCCACCTCGCGGGGCTCGATGCGGTACCCCCGGATCTTCACCTGGTCGTCGGCGCGTCCCAGGTACTCCACCTGGCCGCCGAAGCGCAGCCGGACCACGTCACCGGTGCGCAGCAGCCGGCCGCCGGGCGGGCCCCACGGGTCGGCCACGAACCTCGCCGCGGTCAGGCCGGGCCGGTTGGCGTACCCCCGGGCCAGGCCGGGCCCGCCCAGGTACAGCTCGCCGACCGCGCCGGTGGGCACCGGACGCAGCTCCTCGTCCAGGACCAGCGCCCGGGCGCCGGCCACCGGCGTGCCGAGCACCGAGGTGACCGCCGAGGCGACGTCGGCGCACATCGCGTCCACTGTGTACTCGGTCGGCCCGTACGCGTTGAAGCACACCGGCGCGGCTTCGGCGGCCAGCCGGTCGCGCAGCCTGGACCAGAGCGCGGCGGAGGCCGGTTCGCCGCCGAAGACCACCACCGACGGCGTGTGCCCGGTGCCGTCCAGCAGCCCCGCGTCCAGCAGGTACTCCAGGTGGGTCGGCGTGCAGTCGACGTAGTCCAGGCGGTCCTCGCGGACGGCGCGGGCCAGCGCACCGGCGTCCCGGTACACCTCCTCGGGGACGAGCACCAGCTCGTGGCCGGCGACCATCCACAGGATCGGGTCCAGCGCCGCGTCGAACGAGAGCGCGGCGGTGTGCGCGATCCGCAGCCGCGCGCCGGGCGCGACCCGCAGCATGAGGCCGCGGCGGTGGCTGTCCAGCAGGTTGGCCAGCGCGCCGTGGGTCACCTGCACCGCCTTCGGCCGCCCGGTGGAGCCGGAGGTGTAGATGAGGTAGGCGAGGTTCGCCGCAGGTACGGGCGGCCAGTCCGGCGCGGGCGTGGCGCCGCGCGGCGGGGCGGGCTCCAGGGCCGGATCGAGGGTCAGCACCGGGACCTCCGGTGCCGGCTCCGGCAGCGCCCCCGGGTCCGCCACGACCACGGCCGCGGGCGCGCTGTCGCGCAGCATGTGGGCGAGGCGGTCGGCCGGCTGGTGCGGGTCCAGCGGCAGCCAGGCACCGCCGGCGCGGGCGACCGCGAGCATCGCGACGACGTGTCCGGCCGAGCGGGGCAGGACCAGCGCGACCACCTTCTCCGGCCCGACGCCGGCCCGCCGCAGCCGTACCGCCAGGCGCGTGACGGCCGCGTCCAGCTCGGCGAAGCTCCAGGCGCGGTCGCCGTCGCGCAGCGCCACCGCGTCCGGGGTACGCCCGGCCTGGGCGGCGAGGGCGGCGGGCAGGGTCGGCGGGTCGGCGGCCGGTGCGGCGCCGCGCAGGTGGCCGCCGGCCGCGCGGGCGCGGGCCTGGTCGGCCAGCTCGATGCCGCGGACCGGGCCACCGGCGCCGCCGGCGAGCTGCTGGACGAAGGCGTCGAGGTAGTCGGTGAACCGCGCCAGGTGGCCGGCGACGTCCCGCTCCTCGTACGTGCGCGCGTTGCCGTCCAGGTCGAGCCCGAATCGGCCGTCCTGGTGCCGTACCGACAGGGTCAGGTCGTCGACCGGGCCGGCCGCGATGCTGTGGAAGACCGCGTCGAGCCCGCCGAAGGTGAGCCGGTAGTCGAAGAACTTGATGTTGACGCTCGGCCCGTACAGGCCGTGCGCGGCGCCGACCGCGCCCAGCTCGCGGGCCAGCTCCTCGCCCCGGTACCGCTGGTGCCGGCGCACCTGGGCCAGCTCGGCGGCGACCGCGCCGACCAGCTCGCGGCAGGTCACGCGGGGACCGACGCGGACCCGCAGCGGCAGGACGTTGGCGGCGTCGCCGGGCACGCGCAGCAGTGGGCCGGTCCGCCCGGTCATCGGGATGCCGATGGTCAGGTCGCCGGTGCCGGTCATCCGGCTCAGGTACGCCGCGAACGCCGCCACGGCGACGTCGGCCCACGTGCCGCCGGCCCGGCGGGCGTTCTCGGCCAGTGCCCGTGCGGTGCGCTCGGGCAGCTCGGCGTCGTGGCGCAGGAAGCCGCCGGGCGGTGCCGCGCCGCGACCGCTCAGCGTCCGTACGCCGTCCACGCCCGCCATCCGGTCGAGCCAGAACGCCCGGTCGCGCGGGAAGTCGGCGGAGTCCCGGTACTCCGCGTCCGCCTCGGCGAGCAGCCGGTACGGCGCGAACGGGCTGGGGGCTGGCGCCGCGGTGCCCGCCAGCGCGGTGTAGACGTCGGCGACGCGGCGGCAGACCAGGGGCAGGCTGTAGCCGTCGATGACCAGGTGGTGGCTGCGCACGTACCACCAGTGCCGGTCGGCGCGAAGGCGCAGCAGTGCGACGCGAAACAGCGGGTCGCGGGTCGGGTCGGCCGGCTCGGCCAGGTCGCGGCGCATCCACTCCCGCGCGGCCCCGGCCGGGTCGGAGGTGCCGGTCAGGTCCACTCTGGACAGCCGGACGTCGAGGCTCGGCCGGATGGTCTGTACGACCGTGCCGCCGGAGTCGTCGAACCGGACCCGCAGCGCCTCGACCTCCCCCACCGTGGTCGCGCAGGCCCGCTCGAGCAGGCCCGCATCGAGGGCGCCGCGGATCTCGGCGTAGCCGCCGACGTCGTAGGCGGGACTGCCCGGACTCAGGCGCAGGGCGTACCAGATTCCCGCCTGCGCGCCGGTCAGCGGGAGGGTCGCGGCGCCGGTGTCGCCGCTCACGCCCGGTCCCGCTCCATGGCCTCGGCGAGGCTCTTGGGGCGCATGTCGGTCCAGTTCCGTTCCACGTACGTCACGCACTCCTCGCGGTCGCCCGGGCCGTGGACGATCCGCCAGCCGCCCGGCACCGGCGCGAACTCCGGCCACAGGGAGTGCTGGTTCTCGTCGTTCACCAGGACGAGGAAGACGCCGTCCTCGTCGTCGAAGGGGTTGGTCATGGCAGGGCTCCTTCACTGAGCGAAATGGACTGTGCCGTTACCTCGCGTCACCGAGGACGCCGTCGACGGTGGTGACCGAGGCGCACCGACCGGCCATGTAGGACAGTGCGGCGTCGTGCTCGGCGCGGGAGAAGTCGGCGACCGCGTCGGCCACCACGAAGGTCCGTACGTCCCGCATGAACGCCTCGGCGGCGGTCGCCTGCACGCCGATGTGCGCGTACACCCCGCAGACGACGAGTTGGTCGCGGCCGTGTGCGCGGAGCAGGTCGGCCAGCTCGGTCCGGTGGAACGCGCTGTACCGCCACTTGGTCATCAGCACGTCGTCCGGCCCCGGTGCCAGCTCGTCGACGACCGAGGCGGCCTCCGCCCCGCGCAGGCCCGGTCCCCAGAAGTCGGTCAGCAGGCCGCGCTGGCCCGGCGTCTGGTCCGCGGGCTGGGCGGAGTAGACGACCGGCACGCCGCGTGCCGTGCAGTGCGCCCGCAGCCGGGCGATGTTGGCCACCAGCGAGGTGACCGGCTCGGCACCGGGCTGGAAGAACCCGACGAAGTGCCGCTGCATGTCGTGGACGAGCAGCAGGGCGCGGGACCAGTCGAGCCGCCACGCCACGCGGGCGCCGGGCAGCTCCGCTGTGGAGGGCAGGGGGTACGGGCGGATCACCGGGATCGTCACGGCCGCTCGCCCGCACGCTCGCCGGCCCGCGGGTCCAGGACCGCCCACCATTCCCGCAGCGTCGGCCGCTCGGCCAGGTCGGGGAAGCTGACCACCACGCCGTCCCGCTGCCAGCGCTCGACGAGCATCATGATCCGGATCGAGTCGAGGCCGGCGTCGTACAGGTTGTCGTCGTCGCCGATCGGTCCGGCGTCCCCGCCGAGGACGTCGGCGATGTCGGCCCGCAGGCCCTCAGGGGTCAGCATCCACTTCCTCCAGTCGTCGTGGTCGGCCCGCCTCCGGTCGGCTCCGTGACCGACCGGTCGGGCGGCGTGGCCGGCGGCGGCACCGCGGGCCCGCCGGCGGCCAGCGCGGCGGCCAGCCGGGAGCGCAGCACGGACTTGCTGACCTTCCCCACGCCGGTCAGCGGGAACGCCGGCACCAGCTGCACGCGGTCAGGGATCTTGAAGTCGGCCAGGCCGCGCCCGCGCAGGAAGGCGCGCAGGGCAGCGGGCGCGGGCGGTTCGCCGCGGGGCACGACGACCGCGCAGGTGCGCTCGCCGAGGACCGGGTCCGGCACCGCCACCACGGCCACGTCCAGGACCGCGGGATGGGCCAGCAGGTGGTTCTCCACCTCCTCGGCCGCGATCTTCTCGCCGCCGCGGTTGATCTGGTCCTTGGCCCGGCCCTCGACCACCAGGTGCCCGGTCGGGGTGCGGCGGACCAGGTCCCCGGTGCGGTAGAAGCCGTCCGGGGTGAACGCGACCGCGTTGTGCTCGGCGGCCCGGTAGTAGCCCCTGACCGTGTACGGGCCGCGGGTCAGCAGTTGCCCGGTCTGCCCCGCCGGTACCTCGTCGTCGTGCTGGTCCACGATCCGGATCTCGTCGTCCGGGCTGATCGGTCTCCCCTGCGTCGTCACCACCAGCTCGTCCGGGTCGTCCAGCCGCGTGTAGTTGACCAGCCCCTCGGCCATGCCGAAGACCTGCTGGAGGGCGCAGCCGAACGTCGGGCGGACCCGGGCCGCGACCTCGTCGCTGAGCCGGGCACCGCCGACCTGCACCACGCGCAGGCTGGACAGGTCGGGGCGGCGGTGCGGCACCGCGTCCAGCCACACCTTGGCCAGCGGTGGTACGAGCGCTGTGATGGTCACCCCTTCCCGGGCGATCAGCGGGAACGCCTCCTCCGGCGCCGGCCGGGCGGCGAGCACCACGCGCCCGCCGGCGTGCAGGGCACCGAGGACGCCCGGCGAGCTGAGCGAGAAGTTGTGGGCGACCGGCAGCACACACAGGTACACGCCGCTCTCGTCCAGGCCGCAGATGCCGGCCGAGGCGCGCACGCTGTACAGGTAGTCGTCGTGCGTGCGCGGGATGAGCTTGGGCAGGCCGGTGCTGCCGCCGGAGATGTTGAGGAAGGCGACGTCGGACGCCTCCGGCCCGGCCGGCAGGTCGGCCGGCTCGGCGTCCACGTCGGAGAGTGCGGTGAACTCGCCGGGATCGCCCGCCACCAGCACGTGGGCCAGCCCGGGCGCGGCGGCGTGGACCTCGCGCGCGAGGCCCCGGTAGTCGAACCCCGCGTACCGGTCGGCCACGGCGTATCCCACCGCTCCGGTCAGCTCCGCGAAGTACGAGATCTCGCTGCGCCGGTGTGCCGGCAACGCGAAGACAGGCAGCGCGCCCAACCGGAACAGCGCGAAGACCACCGCGAAGAACTCGGGGACGTTCGGGAGCTGCACGATGAACCGGTCGCCCCGCCGCACGCCCCGCTCCCGCAGGCCGGCGGCCAGCCGGTCGGCGCGCCGGGCCAGCTCCCGGTACGTCCAGCGGGCTTCGCCGCCGACCACCGCGACGCGGTCGCCGTGGCGCGCCGCGAGGTCGCGCAGCCACTGGTGCAAGGGCTCGCCGCGCCAGTAGCCGGCGCGCCGGTACCGCCGTGCCACGTCCGGCGGCCACGGCGTGAAGTCCGGACCCGGGTAATGCATCGCTCACACCTCCACCGCGACGCCCATGGCGTTCAGCAGCGTCTGGAACTTGGCCGTGGTCTCGGCCAGCTCGGCCGCGGGCGTCGAGTCGGCCATGATGCCGGCGCCGGCGAAGAGCCTCAGCAGGCGCTCGTCGGCCTCCGCGCAGCGGATGCCGACGACCCACTCACCGTCCCCCTCCGCGTCGACCCAGCCGACCATGCCCGCGTAGAAGCCCCGGTGGAACGGTTCGAGCTCGGCGATCGCCGCCTGCGCGGCGCCCACCGGCGCACCGCAGATGGCCGGTGTGGGATGCAGCGCCGCGGCCAGGTCCAGGGCGGAGGTCGACCGGTCGGCGATCTCGCCGGTGACCCTGCTGGACAGGTGCCACATCGCCGCGGTCGGCACCGCGGCGGGCGCGTCCGGCACCTCGATCCCCTTCAGGTACGGGCGCAGCGCCTCCACCACGGCCTCCACGACGACCGCGTGCTCCCGGGCGTCCTTTGTGGACTCCCGCAGCGCGGCGGCGCGGCGGCCGTCCTCCACCGGATCCGGGTCGCGCGGGAGCGACCCGGCCAGCGGGTTGGCCACGACCCGGTCGCCGACGCGGGAGACGAGCAACTCCGGGCTCGCCCCGACCAGCGTGCGCCCGCCGGGCAGGTCGGCCGCGTACGTGTAGCCGCGGGGGTCGCGCCGGGCCAGCCCACGCAGGACCGGGCGGAGGTCCACCGGCGCTTCCGCGGTCACGTGCAGGGAACGCGCGAGCACCACCTTCTCCAGGTCGCCGTCGCGCAGCAGGGTCAGGGCGCGCTCGACCCCGCGCAGGTAGTCGTCCGGCTCCGGTACGGGCCGCACCTCGTGCCGGGGCAGGCTCGCGGCCGTGTCGGGCAGGCCGTACAGGCCGGCGGGGTCGGCTCGGCGGACGCTGGCCGGTACGACCAGGTGCGCGCCGGGCGCCCCCTCGAACGGCACCGCGCCGACCACGACCGGATCGGGCACGCTGTCGCCCACGGCGTCGAGCAGCGTCGAGACGTACGCCGGCAGGTCCACGGCACGCTCGGGGACCACCACGGCGGCCCCGGTGGCGAGCAGCACCTGGCGGGGAGAGGAGAAGAAGAAGGAATCGCCCGGATGGTAGTCGGCAAGCAGGTCGGCGGCCCGGTACGGCGGGTCTGTGCGGGTCACGGGCGGGGCTCCTCCTCCGGCGTGGTCACAGGGCTCCCCGGTGCGTGTCGCGCCGGGAGCGGTGGCTGGGGTGATCACATCCGTAGGGCGGCACCGCCGTCGACGTACAGGTTCTGCATGGTGATCTGCCGCGCCATCGGCGAGACGAGAAACGCGACCGCGTCCGCCACGTCCGCCGGGCATCCGATCCGGCCCAGCGGTATGCCGACCCGGAACTGCTCGGGGTCGCCCTCGACAGTGCCCTCCGGGCCGCCGCCGTCCGTCCACAGTGCCCTCAGCATCGCCGTGTCGGTGGAGCCGGGCGAGACCACGTTGCACCGGATGCCGTACCGGGCGACCTCCAGGCCGAGGCAGGTGGTGAAGGCGACCGCCGCGGCCTTGGACGCCGCGTAGGCCGCCATGCCGGTGCGTGGCACGCCCGCCGCGTTGGAGGCGACCGTCACGATCGAGCCCGCCCGCCGGGGCAGCATGCGCGCGACCACCGCGCGGCAGACGTGGAAGACCCCGTTCGCGTTGACCGCGAAGGTGTCCCGCCACCGGTCGTCGGAGAAGGAGACGACGGGACCGGGGTGCAGCACGCCGGCGACGTTGACCAGCACGCCGATCTCGCCGAGCTCCGCCTCGACCCGCCCGACGACCGCCTCGGCCTGGTCCGGATCGGCGACGTCCAGCGCGTACGGCACGGCCCCGACCCGGCGGGCCGTCGCCTCGACCGCGGGCCCGTCCCGGTCGGCGGCGGCCACGACCGCGCCGCGCGCGACCAGAGCCTCGGCCACCGCGACGCCGATCCCGCGCGCCGCGCCGGTGACAACCGCGACAGAGCCAGCCAACGACTGATCCACGACAACCCCCAGGTCAACGCCCCTGTGCGTAGATTAGGCTAGGCTAACCTTCCATAGATGACAACTGTGGTCCTGTAGACACGAACTCACGACCCGCGGCGTCTTGACGTGTGATTTGGTTAGGCTAACCTAATTGGACCTCTCGCCGGGCGGCAAGGCCACTCGCGGTCGCCCGCCGGGCGGCCGATCGCGTCCGAAGTGGAGGGTCGTGCCGCGGTCAGGTCGGCGTGCGCCTCGCCGGCAGCGAGCGCAGCAGCCGCAGGACCAGGGCACCGGCCAGGTACGCGGCGAGCGCGCCCAGCGGGATGCCCAGCAGTGCCTGGTGAAACCTCGATGCCGTGCTGTTGGCTATCAGCCCCGCGACCACGGCGAGGTATCCGGCGACGGTCAGCGACACGCGCGGTACGGGCGCGGCCAGCAGGCGGTGTGCTCGCGCCGGCAGCCAGCCGGGCCTGGCGTCGGGGCGGTGGAAGGGGCGCGTCTCGATCCGCCCGAAGATCGCGACCAGCCCCGCCAGCACGAGGCTCAGCAGGAGCAGCCACGGCACGCGCCAGAGCCACCAGAAGGTGGTGTCCACCTTCGGCGTCGGCAGCAGGCCGGCCAGGGAGAGGCCGGCGGCGAGCACGATCACGGCGCTCATGTGCCACAGGAAGATCGTCAGCAGCACCGAGTTCGCCGCGACCACCAGGCGCCACGGCCAGCGCCGACCCAGCCAGCGCCGCGCCCGTTCGTAGCACAACATGATCAGCCCGAGCTGCGCGGCGGCGGTGGCGAGCAGCGCCAGCGACGGCGGCGAGGCGTTCTTGACCTGCGTGCCGGCGATGTCGATCATCGATACCGGGTACGGCCCCACGACGGTCAGCAGGACCAGCGCGAGCACCCCACCGAGCAACAGCGGCAGTGCCCAGCGGGGCCCGGACCGCAGCCGGCCGTCCCGCCAGAAGTACCCCACCTGGTGCAGCAGCAGCCAGCCGAAGAGGTAGTTGCCGGCCGCCCGGGCGGAGGGGCCGGACAGGCGCGCGACATCGCCCAGCGCCACCAGCGCGAGCAGGACCAGCGGCACGGCGACGCCGAACCGCCGGTGCAACGCGTACGTCAGCGGCGCCAGGAGGACGACGATCAGGTAGGCGGCGAGAAACCACAGCGGTATCGACGCCGTCCACACGGCGGTGCGGATCAGGGTCGGGCTGACGCCCAGCGGCCGGGCGACCAGCGCCGCCGCGGCGAGCACCAGGAACAGCGTGGTCGTGGGGCGCACCAGCCGGGCGGCCCGGCTCAGCAGCCAGGCGACCGTGTCCTCACCCCGGCGGCGGTGCGAGGCCAGCGACGTGGCGTTGGCGAAGCCGCCGACCATGAAGAACACCGGCATGACCTGGAACAGCCAGGTCAGCGGGTACGCCCAGCGGATGTAGTCCAGCGCCGAGCGCCCGGTCAGCCGTCCCTGTGCGTCGTAGCCGACGACGCTGACCAGCCAGTGCCCCAGGACGACCAGCAGCAGCGCCATCGCGCGCAGCAGGTCGACGTAGCGGTCCCGCGATGCCGGCGTCCGCTCGGCGAGCTGCCACAGAGGCCGCATTACGCCAAGGTAGCCGCGATCGGACCGGCCCGGATCGGCTCCCGGCGACTTTCCCGCGCGGCTGTGGGACGTTCACCGGACACGACGGCCGCTCGCGCGCGCCTAGCCTGGGCCGCGGGGAGGCACCGCCCCGTGGCGGTTGCCGGGGACTGTCGGCGGGCCCCCGGCAACCTCCACTCCCTGTAAGAGGACACATCCTGTCCTCCTTCCGCTGGCATCGTGCTTGTCATGCGTCATCCATCAGGCCGGCTGCTGACCCTGCTCTCCCTGCTGCAGGCCCGTCGTGACTGGCCCGGGCAGCTCCTGGCCGAGCGACTCGACGTCAGCCAACGCACCGTGCGCCGCGACGTCGACCGGCTGCGCCAGCTCGGCTACCGGGTACGAGCGACGAAGGGGCCGGACGGCGGCTACCGGCTCGACGCGGGCGCCGAGCTGCCGCCGCTGCTGTTCGACGACGACCAGGCCGTGGCCATCGCCGTGGCGCTGCGGGTCGCGGTCACCTCCGGCGCCGGCATCGGCGAAGCGGCCGAACGCGCACTGGCCACCGTTCGCCAGGTCATGCCCGCGCGGCTGCGGCACCGGATCGACGCTCTCCAGGTCACCGCGGTCGAGCGCGGGACGCGACCGGCCCCGCGGGTCGACAGCGCGGTGCTCGTCGCGCTTGGCGCCGCCGTGCGCGCCCAGGAGGTCCTGCGGTTCGACTACGGCACCGGGTCACCCGATCTGGCCGACCGCGACGACCGGAGCTTCCCGCCGGCCCGCCGGGTCGAGCCCCATCACCTCCTCGCGCGGGCGGGGCGCTGGTACCTCGTCGGCTGGGACCTCGACCGGAAGGACTGGCGCACCTTCCGCGCCGACCGGATCAGCCCGCGTACCCCGACCGGCCCTCGGTTCACCCCGCGCGAGATCCCGGGCGGCGATGTCGGTGCCTTCGTGCACGCCCGGTTCCGCGGATCCGGCGAGAACTCCGGCGGCTGGCCCTGCCAGGGCGAGGTGATCCTCGACCTGCCCGCCGCTGGCGTGGCGCCGTACGCCGGCGACGGAATCGTCGAGGAGGTCGGGCCGAACCGCTGCCGGCTCGTCCTCGGCTCGTGGTCGTGGATCGGGCTCGCCGCCTCGCTCGGCCGCTTCGACGCCAACCTCCAGGTCGTCACCCCCGACGAGCTCAGAGACGCCTTCGCCCAGCTCTCGCGCCGCTACGCCGACGCCGCGACCGGTTGAACCGGCGAACGTCGCGTTCGGGACGGCTCCGCACGGGTCAGGACGTGGTGTGCTCGGCCGCGACGTCCACGACCCAAGTGATGCCGAAGCGGTCCTTCAGCATCCCGTAGAGGGGCGCCCAGCGCGCCGGCGCCAGGGGCGCGATGACGGTCGCGCCGTCGGCGAGCCTCTCCCAGAGCGCCGTGATCTCGGCGGCCGAGTCGCCGCGCAACGATACGAAGAACGGGTCGTCGCCCCGGCTCCACGGACGCGCGGACGGCACGTCGTAGGCCATGACGTGGAAGCCGTCGGCGGCACGGACCTGTCCCCACACGACCTGGTCGGCCTCGGCGGGATCCGGCACGTCGCCCATGTCCTTGTAGGTCACGACCGCCAGTTCGCCGCCGGACACCGACTGGTAGAACTCGAGCGCCGCGCGGGCGTCGCCGCGGAAGTTGAGGTGAGTGACAGTGCTGACGGTCACGAGGGCTCCTCGGTGAGAGTGATCAGTGTTGGCTGTTCGGCCCCCGACTCTCCCGTCGGAAGAGGACAACCAACGACCTCTACCGCCGGCACCTCGTATGGCGTGGGTCACGTCGCCGCCGCCCGGCCGCGTCCGCGGTGACGGTGCCGATCTGGCAAGGCGCCAGGCCCCGCGCCGCTCGTGCGGGGGCCGGCGCGGGGTCCGCGATGCCTACGCCGGGCGTCAGTAGGTGAAGGACCAGAGGAAGTAGAGGCCGGGGTTGCTGGGGTGGTACTGGCGGTACTCGCAGTAGAACCAGTCCCACCTGCCGGCCTGGACGCCATCGATGCCGTAGTTGGTGATGTACGGGTCGTGCCCGCCACTCGGGTCGGCCGTGAGCAGGGAACAATGCTCGCCGAAAATCGCGTCGTGACCCACGCGGAAAGCATACGGACGGGGGTACGCGATGGACCCGATGGCGCCGTACGCTGCGGCGACGTTCATACCGACCGGCGAGGAAGCACATGATCCGATTCGCGGCCACACGGTGGCGCCTGCCGATCACCATGAACCCGATCAACTGGGCGTACGGCACATCGCTCGTCCCGATTCCGGACACGACCTCGGTCCTGATGAGTCTGCCCTCGGGCGGTCGCCCACGCTGGTGCGTCGTCGACCTCGTCACCGGCCAGATGACCGGCGGCACCGGGATGCCCGGGCACCTGCGTGCCGCCGCCTTCCCGACACCGGGACGCGGCGACGACCGGCCGTGGGTCCTGGGCACACATGGCCTGGGCCGGCTCGAGCTTGCCCCCAAGTCGACGATCACCGAAGTGACCCGCAAGGGCATCGGCACCTACCCGAGCACGCTGCTGCCTCTCGGCGACGGCCTGCTCGGCATCGGCCACCGGCACGGACGCTCCCTGCTGCTGGTGTCCACATCAGACGGTGCTCCGGTCATCCGCCTGAAGGTGGCCGGTCCGGACATCGCGTACCCGCTGTCGGACCAGCGGATCCGGATCCTCGGCCCGCACCACGCCCAGGCCACCGACGTCGACGTGACCACCGTCAAGGTTGTCGCCCGCCATCAGATGCCGTACGGCAAACACGTCCACCACGCGAACAGTGCCGTCACCGCACTGCTCGGAGAGCGCGCCGGTTACGAGAATGCCGGCGGCGTCTGGCACATCGTCCCGCGGCGCGTGGCCGTCCTCGACCCGCAGAGCCTCACGACAGGTCGGGAGGCACCAGCACCGCCCGACGCCGTGGAAGTGCTCGGCTCCGACCAGGACGACCGCCTCGTCATCACCAACCACCACGGCCTCGTGCTGCTGGATCCCGCGACGCTCGCCCCAGCCGCCACGTACCAGCTCAGCAGGCGGATCCGCGGCGCCGCGCTGTGCCCCGGCCGCAACCTTGCCGCGCTACTTGGCGGCGATGACCAGGACGATGCCCTGCACATGGTCACCTGGTAGCCACATCCGTGGCCAGGTTCTGGTCCGTACCTCGGCAGCATTCGGTCGCACTGTCGGATCAAAGATGAGTGTCTATCGATAGGCGTCCTGCACCCACGACACTCCCTTGTGGAGGCAGCTACTTCGCGGCCTCGACAAGGGAGGGGACCCCTTTTGAGCATCAGACATCCCGTGACAAGCACGTCCCGCCAAGCCGGTCGGGCGACCCGGCTGCTCGCCGCCGCCGGCGCGGCCCTGCTCGCGGCCGCCCTGCTCGCGGCACCGGCCGGGGCGGCGCCACCGCGCCAACTGGCGACGGACACCGGCCTGGGCGCCGACCCGCTGGAGGCGGTCGCCAACGCCTACCTCGCGACCCATCCCGACCTCTCGCCCGTGGCCGCCCTGGCGGCGGCCACGGCACAGGCGAACAGCGAGAAGCTCAAGCTCGCTCTCGCCGACCGCCTCAGCACCTTCGGCGGCGGCTGGTTCGACCCGTACACGTCGGCGTTCCACATCGCGGTGACCACCCCGGCCGCCGCCGGTGACGCGGCCGCGCTCGGTCGCGACCTCGGCCTGAAGGTCAAGACCCACCAGGTCGCGCGCAGCCTCGACCAGTTGAAGGAGCAGGCCGAGAAGCTCCGCGGCGGCGGCGACGCGCTCGGTCGCGCGGCCGCCGGCCACGTCGGCATCGACGTCAGGACCAACGAGGTCGTCGTGGCCCTGCCGCCGCCACAGCTGAGCGGCTTTGCCAGCGCGGCCGTACCGGCCGGCGTCCGGCTGGAGGCGAACACCGGCACACGGACCCAGAACGACGCCTGCACCTCGCGGGAGGACTGCGACAACAACCTGCGCGCCGGGCTGCGCCTGCGCCGCTCCGGAGCGCTCTGGTGCTCCGCCGGCTTCACCGCCCGCGGCAGCACCGGTATCCGCTGGCAACTGACCGCCGGGCACTGCGTCGGCACGATCGGGGAGACCTGGTCGAACGGCACCACCACTCAGCGGAACATCGGCCCGCTCACGGACTCCATCGACTCCGGCGTGGTCGACGCCTCCGCCATCCAGGTGACCAACGCCTTCTACAGCGCGGACACCGTCGGCCGGATCGCCACCGGAGCCTCCAGTTTCGCGCCCGTGACCGGCGAGACGTTCCTGCTCGTCAACGACGTGGTCTGCCTCTCGGCGAGCACCACCGACCCGACCCGGTCGGGCAACCCGTGCGGCACCGTCACCTCGCTGAGCGACTCGGCCCGGCGCGGCCAGGTCCGCGTCGAGGGCTACGACGCCTGCGGCGGCGACAGCGGCGGCGGCTGGTACTGGCTACCGGGCAGCGGCAACCGATGGGCCGTCGGCCTGCATAGCGGCAGCCTCACCGGCTGCAACGTGACCCCCGGCGTGTCCTGGCTGAGCCCGCTCGACTCGTTCTGGACCGCGCTGACCTACGAGACCGGCTGACCCGTCACACTCCGTGCCCCGCCTCCGGTGGCGGGGCACGGAACGGCCGAGGGCTGGGGGGCGTCTCATCGCGATGCGGTACCGAACACTCCTGGCCACGCTGACCGCGCTGACCATCACCGCCTGCGGCGATTCCGGCGCCGGCGACACTCCCGCACCGCCCGGACCGCCGGTGGCGGGGACGTTCCAGGCCACCAGCATCACCGAGAACGGGCAGGTGCGCCCGCTCACGCCGGATACCCGGGTCCGGCTGACCTTCGACGGCGACTCCCTCACCGCCGAGTCCGGCTGCAACAGGCTGAACGCGCGAGCCCGCTTCGACGTCGCCACCCTCGCCGTCTCGGACCTGAGCACCACGGACATCGCCTGCCCGCCCGAGCACGCCGAGCTGGAGCGGTGGCTTGCCGCCTTCCTCGAAGCCGGGCCGTCCTGGCGATACGACCAGACCACATACGACCAGACCACACTGGTACTGGCGACACGGACGGCGCGGATCCACCTGACACCGCGGTGACGGCGGGCCGGCATTGGCCGCGCGCACTGTCGTTCCGGGCTTCTCGGCTACTGCGACCGCATGAACGTCGTCCCGACGAACGGGTTCGGATTCAGTAGCAACGTCATTGGCTCGGCTCGGCCGGTTCGCCTTCAGGCGCCGTGGCCCGGTGGTCGTCGTGTGGCTGGTCGTCCTCGCCTACCAGAACGGCCTGGTGTCACCACACCCCGACACCGCCTGACTCCAGACCCCGGACCTCCGCTGACCCTCCACGCATACAAGCTCGGCGGCGGGGTATCGACGGCGTGACCATGACCCCGACATACGGCGGTTCCGGGGCGGGGCGATCACCGTCCCGCCCGTTGGTTCGAGGTCGAGTCGGCCGTAGGTGCCGGAAGGGAGTGTCCCGTGCCCCGCCTGGATGAGAAGCTGCACGCGATCTACGACCAGGTCCTTCGGCGTAATCCTGGCGAGGTCGAGTTTCACCAGGCCGTTCACGAGGTTTTGGACAGTCTGGGTCCGGTGGTGGCGAAGCATCCGGAGTATGCGGAGTATGCGGATGGGGCGGTGATCAGTCGGTTGTGTGAGCCGGAGCGTCAGATCA
>NZ_JBHLUH010000059.1:0-95865 GCF_042433955.1 Phytohabitans kaempferiae
TGCCCAGCCCGACGATTTCGGCGATAGCGGGCCAGGAACGGTCAGCCGGTGCGGACGAAGCATCATCGGTGTGCGATTCGCTCCTCACCGGAGCATTGTGGACGCTCATACCACTCCTCGCCACGTGCCGTTCATCGTCGGGCCAGCCCTGGCCGGCTCGGGCTGGGATCCGATCTCTGCGCGGTGGCCTTCCTCCGCCCAGACTCGCCCCTCGTCAGACGGCGAGGCGACGCCGACGAAAGCAGTCCCAGCGCGATCATTGCTTCCGGATCGCGACGTCGGCAGCCTCTCACGGAAGACTGCTCCACCGCCGCCCCGCCGGCACGGCACACCACAAGGAACCGGCGGTTTAGGGCGGACCGTGCCATCGGCCCGCTATCTCCCGCTCCCGGTTCATCCTCGTATGGGCGAGGCGGGGACGTCGCGACACCATCAACGACGAACCAGAACGCCTACAGCGAACCTGGCAGCGTCGGGTAAACGTCGAGGTCCCGGGGCCGATGTTGGTCTGGTCATCGAAAGCGGCGTAGGCGTTGTTGCCGGCGCCGATGTTGACCTGCTGGCTAGCCGGCCCGTGGTGATCGAGGCGTCCGCCCCAACATCAGGCACGGGCCTTCTGCCTGATCAGCCGGACCGCTTCGCCGTCCAGCAAATACTCGTCGATCAGCGCATCCGTGACTTCGTCGTGCTCACCGTCAGGCACGTCCAGAGTGACATGAAAATCCCGGAGCGCCGCACGAATCCGAGAGGGAAGATCGTCATGTTCAGCATGCTCGCCCGGATCGGCGGCAAGGGCGATACGCGCCTCGCGGGGTGCATCAATGCCGGTGACGCTCACGGACACTGCGGCGTCGAGCCCCGCCTCCTTCAACGCCTTGCGAGCCGCGTCATGCAACGCAACCGCGGCCAGATACTGGGTGACCTGGTCACGGCTGAACGCCGGCACCACCAGACGCGCAATCGCCTTCGCCGGCGAGCCACCACGGAACTCTCGAGTGATCGCGTCCACCAACTTGCGCTTCTCGCCGACATAGTTGTTCACCTCGGTCTGGATATCCACACCTATGAACCTACCCAACCGGACTGAATTCAGGCCAGCCGTGATCCAGGCCATGCCCAGAAGCGCCGCCCCAGCCCAGACGTCGGTGGGCGGCGTTCGTTCGTCCCTTCAGGAACCCGTGTGAACATCACCAGCCGGCGGCCACCGCCAGGGGTGATGTCCGGGCGACTCGACTCGTTGATGTCCAGGGCGCAGACGTTACATGTCGTACCGGCAGCGGCAGGTTGACGCCATCGGCCAGTATGGCGACATGTCGAATCTCGGCGACAAAGGACCCGAACCTCGAGGGCGGGACGACGTTCAGCACGGGACGCCGGCACCGGCGAGCGGAGGCGCGGTTCGCCCATACAGTCCAGGG
Organism: Phytohabitans kaempferiae; assembly: GCF_042433955.1. NCBI lineage: Bacteria > Bacillati > Actinomycetota > Actinomycetes > Micromonosporales > Micromonosporaceae > Phytohabitans > Phytohabitans kaempferiae. The sequence continues at coordinate 1,419 of NZ_JBHLUH010000059.1, forward strand.
TCTGCCGTCTCTGCCCGGTCAGGGACGCAGTCGCCGGCGGTGGTGGTCCGCCCGGACCGGTCGCCCATTGTTATCGACCCCAGGCCGATCCCCCGACCGCCGGGCACACTGCTGCGGGTGTGGTCCAACCCGTTGATGATCGCGCTGATCTTGCTGCTGATATTGCTTCTGGTCGTGGCGCTTGTCTGGGCCTTGCTCCGCGAGCCACAAGCGCCTGGTGGCGGTGCCGCGGCCGCTACGAGCCCTTCGCCGTCGCCGACCGCGTCTTCGGCGCTACCGCCAACCGAGTCTCCCGACAGTGACCTCACCCCGGCCGCAACTGAACCGGGGACATCTGCATCTGGACCGGTGGACGGTCCGCAATCAGACGCCGGGGAGCCGGGGACACCGCCACAGTTCGGCGGGTCTGGCGTCGACATCCGCTACAGCGGCACGGAGCGGGTGGAGTTTGACTACTTTGGAATCGATATCAACTGGCGTAGAGGTTACGCTCAGTCCAGCGACATCACCGCTTCGCGGGGTGGCATCGTCGGCCGTGAAGGCACCGCGTTCGCGCTCATCAACCACGCGACAACCGCTCCGGATTTCGAGACCTGCCGAAGCCAGAAGTCCTGGACAGCGGTGATCAACTGGAGTCAGGTGAAGCTGTGGTCCATGGCCTGCATCAGGACCGGTGACGGGCGGCGAGGCATCATGCGCATCGACGAGATGCCAGCCCTCGATGAATCCAGCCCGTCGGTCGTTCTGACCGGCCAGATCTGGGAGCCAGTCGTGGCAGCGTGAGGCACAACGGCACAGGCAGAAAGTAGTCCGGCGCTCCGCCAGAGGGCGGAGCGCTCCTCTTCATACCCAACTCCCAAAAGGAGAGGCCAAGCGTCGCAGAACCTCGCGCGCACCAAGGCCGACAAGGGCCCCTTACTACGAAGCCCCTTTGTCACGACCCCGCACCTCAACGCAAGAGCTCGCGAACTCACGCCCCAGCGGGTGTGCTTGTGCCTGGACACGCACACACGCGTTCACAAAAACCGCGGGTCCGGGTCCGCCCGTGACCCACCCGGGGCACCGGCAGCGCTCACCACACTTGCGCTGCTGCCAATCCGCTATCGGCGGACGCGGTAACGCATGTGGGTGACCCGGCCTGCTTGGACGATCTGCGGGTCGTCCAGGAGCGCTGGTGGACCGTCGTACGCGCCGAAGAACCGTACGCCCTTGCCGAACACGACCGGGACCAGGTTGACCTGGAGTTCGTCCACGAGGCCGGCGGCCAGGGCCTGGCCCAGCAGATTGCCGCCGGTCAGCGAGACGTCCTTGTCGCCGGCGGCGGCCTTTGCCTGTGTGATCGCGCTCGCCAGGCCGTCGGTGACGAAGGTGAACGGCGCCTCGGGGAACGGCCAGCTCGTCGGTGGTTCATGGGTGACCACGAAGACGGCTTCGCCGGCGGCGGGGCGGCCGTTCCAGCCGTTGGTGATGTCGAACAGGCGACGGCCGATCACCGCCGTTCCGATCCGTGACCAGGTTTCCTGCAGGTAGGCGGCGCTGGTGGCCGAGACGTGGAAGACCCGCTCGGGGTCACCGCCGTTGAAGGGGACCTCTCCGTTGTTGTACCAGTCGAAGAGCGGACCGACCTGGTCGGACTCGTCGGCGATGAAGCCGTCCAGCGAGACCGTCGCGCTCGCGATCACCTTGCCCATCGTCTGTGCCTCCATTCCCTAGACAGGATCTACCTGGGACGTCGCAGCCACGGCGCCGGTCCGGACATCGGCCAGGACATTCGCGGCTAACCAGTTGACCTTTGACGGGATCCGCCGGGTAGGACGCGTGCCGCAAGAGGTACCTCCCCCTGCGGGTGCACGGCGTCGTGACCGCGCCGCCGGCTCGTCGCACGATCCGCCAGGTGACCCGTTTCTGCTCCGGCGGTTACCAGGTCCGCCACGATCCGCCACACGGGCTCGGCGGTGCCGTTCGGCTACACACCGGTGGCTGGGCCGGCCCCGCCCCCTTGCTTGTGCTGGTTCGCCTTTCGACCACCCCGCGCCCTGGCGTGGGCAACTACCAACGTTACGCGCTCCAGATCGAAGCGGCCCGTCCGGTTCTCGGACGGGCCGCTTCGCCTTTCCAACAACCCATCCCACTGAAGGGAGCACCACCTTGTCTGATCCCGCACTCGTTGGCGTTCTCAGCGCGGACGGCGAATTCGTCGCCCGTCATGTGCATTGGGCCGATGGCCCGGACCGGATGCTGGTGAAGCTGCGCCGCATCTGGTCGGTCACCTGCGCCCGGGACACCGCGGCGGCTGGTCGTGCGTTGCTGGGCCACGACTGGCATTCGCTGTGCCCGTCATGTACGTGTCGCAGGCACCCGCCCAACACCCGCAGGGTCGCCGGCGTCGGGCACGCGGCGTCCCACGACCTGCCGATTACGCAAGGCCGGCTGCCATCGACCGAACGGTACGGCTACGCGCAATGGATGTACCTGCTCGACGAGTCCACTGAGGAGATCGTCGTGCACGAGATCACGGTGAACGGCCGGTGGCTACCGCAGAGCCGTCACCTGCTGGATCCCGACCAGCGGGTCCTCGACTGCGGCGGGACCGCAGGCACCGGACACCGCTGGGAACCCGGCCGGGTCGCTGTCCCCGGGCCGGCCACCGGCGGCTGGTACGGCGCGACGTACGAGGCGCAGGTGTGCGCGGGTTTCCATCCGGACGGGTTCACGATCGCCCGGTTCACCGACGCGGTCGCGTCCCGGATGGTTGACGACGCCCCCGCGCACACCACGGCCGCGGACATGCTGCTGCCGCTCCTGCGCCGGCACCGGGGCGGATACGAGCTGGTCTGGGCGGACGCGACCCATCGGGTGCGCCGCGACGGCGACGGCATGCTGCTGATCGGCCCGTATCTGATGCCCTGGCAGCGGGTCGACCAGCCGCCCGCAGAGCCGTACCGCGAACACGACCGGGTCGTGCTGGACCACACCCACGACTCCCACACCCGGCTGAGGGCTGGGGCTGAAGGCACCGTGCAGCGGTACCAGCCCCGGCAGCACACGGTCTACGTGCGGTGGGACGACGGGTCGTCGCTGGCGGTCCTGCTCGACGCCGGCGACCGGATCCGCCTCGTCCACCGCCCCGCGACGCCACACGGCAAGGCGTGAAGCCACACCCCTGATTTGGCTGACTTCGATCCCTTGTGAAGGGAGAACGACCGTGGTCGAGACGACCACCCGCCTGTGGTACGAGTTGGCGGCGGTGCTGCGCCTGGCCGAGCACACCCGCCGGGCCACCGCCGCCGACCGTCACCGTTTCGGCGCTCCGCAGACTCCCAGCCTGCTGTTCACCCTGGACCGGCGATACCTGCTGACCAGCACCGCGGTGCCGAAGCCGTTGCGTGAGCACACCCTGCGGCCGCTGCATACCGACGGGCAATCCCCGCCCCACGCCCCGAACCGGTACCTGCACCTTCCGGTCACCGACGCGGCCGCGCCGCCCGGAACCGAACTCATCGACCGGCTCAGACGCGCCGCCCGGGCCGGCCACCACTGGTTCACCATCGAGCTGGGCAGCCTCCTCGGGCTGCCGGTCCTTGACGTGGCCGTTCGCGCCTGGCGCCCGGTCAACGCCGTACCAACCGACGCCTCATGGCGCCCGGCAACCGTCACCGCCCACCACCTGGGCCCCTACCGCGCACAGGTCGCCGCCGGCTACCGCAACCGCCACGGCGTCCTTGCGCGCTTGGACCGGGACACCGTCCGCCAGCTGGCCGACGACTGCGCCCAGGTGGCCGACCACCGGCGGCGAACGCCGCTCGTGCGTCTCGACGGTGACCAGGCCATCATCACCACCCGACACGCGCTGGGCGTACCGCCGCGGACCGTCAGACCCGACGCCAGCGGCAGGTACCTGATCACCGATGCCGGGCTGCCGTGGACCGCCCGGCCGGACACCGAGCTCGACGATTCGGTGTTCGAGACCATCGGCCCGGACGGTGAGGTCCGCTGCACTGTCTGCGGCAGCATCGAAGACCCCGAGCACCAGTCGTGGCCGTCGATGCTGGGCTCGGGCGAGGAGCTTTCATCAGGTGCACCCTGTGCGACTCCACCGAGTCCAGTCATCCATTCAACGGCGAACTGGTCGTGCGCCGCGGGACCTGGCCGCTTCCGCACAGCCGGCGCCGCTAGCAACCCGCACAACCAGCCAGTCCTGCCTGCACCGGCAGCCGGCCGTCTTCCTCGCCGCGAACGTTCGCGGGCCCGGGCCTGGGCGCTGCCGCGCCTACGCCCGCCGGCCCGCGAACGCGGCGGGGCAGCCACGGCCGGCTCGCCGGACCCCAACGGAAGGAGTCTGTGCCATGGCGAAGACCTCACCGACGAACGGCCACCCCCGAGAGGCGGCCAACGACGAGAAGACCGTGACCTTCCGCGGCCGGCCGGTACCGTGGATTACCCGGTGGACCGGAGAAATCCTGTCCCCGGACAGAGTCGCCTTGCAGACGCCCCGGAACACCGCACCGCTGCGGTATGCCGAGGCGACACTGCTGGACCGCGACCGCCGCGGTGTGCTGTGGCTGCGGGAAGCCAACACGCCAGGCACCGGCGAACCGCAGTGGGCCGAAGTGAACGGCCCGCGCCAGCGCCGAGCGATGCGTGCCCTGCGGTGCCAGGTATGCGGAGAGCCGACCAGTCCCGGGATGCCGGTACCGTTCCTGTTCTCCCGGACCGAGCTGGCCGCGCTGCGGCACGCGCAGGCGCAAGCAACGCCGGCCGTGACGACCACGCCGCCGTGCTGCCAGGCCTGCTGGCAAACGGCCGCCCAGTTCTGTCCTCACCTCATCCGCCACGGCGCGGTACCGTGCCACGTCACTACGGTCACCGCGTGGGGCGCCTACGGCGACCTCTACCTGCCAGGAGCGTCGGTGCGCCGCAACATTCACCTCGGCTACGGCGACGAGCGGCTGCCCTGGCTGCTCGGCAAGCAGGCCGTCGTCCTCATCCAGGGGATCCAGCCAGCCGGATAGCCAGGCACCGCGCCCGCTCGACGGCACAGGCGTCGCACCGGCCACTGCCCTGGCGCCCATCTGGGTTCTCCACCGGGCGCACAACTTCGGTGTTGCCGCAGGCGCGTTCTGCACTGGCTACGACGTGCCCCTGACCGGGCATGCGCGAGTGCCGGAACGGCCCGTCAACCTGATGGCAGCAAACGCCGACAGTCATGAACCATGCTGGTCCTGGCGGTACCCGTTCGACGCCCCAACAATGACTTGATCAATCCCGCGGGATCCTGTTCCATTCGTCGCGGCCGATGGCATACGCCACGGCGCCACCGAACGAGAAGGGGGCCACGAGGATGACTTGTGCCAGCAGCGACAGTGCCGCCGACGGCGTGGGCGACGACCGTCTGCGCGGGCTGCGGCAGGAGATGACCGACCTGGACTTCACCGTGGATGACCTCGCGCCCGGTCGCAGCCGCTACACCAGCGCGGACGGCACGACCGTGGTCAGTATCGGCCACGACGACGACCCGGGCGCGGTGGCCCTCACGCGGCTCACCGATGCCGGAACGCAGGCGTGGACGCTGACGGCCCATGCGGCGTGCCCTGCCCCGGTGCAGATGCTCGCGCTCTACACCGTCCTGCACTCCGACACGGAAAACGGCACCATCACGGACCTGCTGCGGTCGATCGCGGACGCGTTCAGCCTCGACACGCAGCCGCGGACGGCGGCGGCAGCCAGCGCCTAACCGGCGGCCGCTCGCTGCTCGAAGGTCCGGCCAAGACAGGGGGCGCCCGACGGAGGGGGGCGGGCGCCCCTGACCCCTCTTCCGTGCGCCGAAAGGTACGAGGCCGCTCTTGCCCGCTTCCATCACCCGCCGGGACGGGCGTCCGCGCCGCCTCCCCTATTTGTGGGGCAACGACACCGGGGCCTGACGGCCGTGGTTCCCCCTTTTATTGCCCGTGCGTGCCCGGCGTCCAGGACAGCAACGGCGGCGTGTACAAGCCTGGCCTTTTCGCGGCGGCGAGTGGGCGAACGTCTCCTATCAACGCCGGTGACACGCTGCTGGCGTCGGGCTGTGCGCCTGGTCGTGCACCCAGACACCTTGCGCCGGCGGGGCAGATCCCGGATTTCAGGCCGCCGAACGCTGCGCCTGCGGCGGCCGTACAGCCGTATTCGGCGGACCTGTGCCACGCCAGCCCACCGCGTCCGCACACGGCCAAGGCTGCGGCCGAACCAACCGGCGCACCCCACGAGCCGGATTCAGGACGATCGACCACATCGGAGAGAACACAGTGGACACCTCGAATAGCAGTCCCGACAACACGAAGGCACGTCCGGGCGGCGGGCAGACACCCACGCCCGAAACGCCGGTCATCGGCACCCTCACCTACCTCATCTCACCCGGCTATGTGCAGTCGTGGAGCCCGGTACGGGCGATGTGCGAGCTGATCGCCAACGCCCTCGACGAGGACCCGTCCGCCCACGTCGCCTGGGCCGACGGCGTCCTGACCATCGCCGACGAAGGCCCCGGCATCCCCGAGGAAGGTCTGATCCTCGGTGAGTCGTTCAAGACCGACGAGCAGATCGGCCAGTTCGGGGAAGGCAAGAAGATCGGCTGCCTCGTCCTGGCCCGCACACCACAGGTCGGAGCGATCCGGTTCGAAACCGTCGGCTACGGCTTCACCCCCACCGTGGAACGGGAACGGCTGCTGGGCGGTCAGCTCCCGTCCCGCTCAGAGGCGGGCGCGGAGATCCTCGTCTACCACGTGCACCGCAATGAACGCCGCGAAGGAACGGTCATCACCATCGAATGCCCCAAGGACCTCGCCGACGAAGCCATCGGCCGGTTCCGCACGCTGACCGAGCCCGGCTACACCCCGCCTTGGACAACCGGTGTCTGCGTGCTGGACCGCGAACCCGGACGGGTGTGGATCGGTGGTGTGCTGGTCAGCACCGTCCCCGGCTTCCTGGCCAGCTACGACCTTCCCCTCACCGACAAGGGCCTGCAGAACCGGGACCGGACCGTCATCGAGGCCGGCGCCCTGCGCGAGGCCGTCCGCGCGATCCTGGCCACCAGCGAGGACCAGGCCGTCATCGACCGGTTCGCCACCCACGTGCTGGCCGGCGGGAAACTACGCGAGCAGGAGCAGTTCTTCACCAGCGTCTACCAACCGCGTGCCCGGGCGGCGTGGCGGACCTGGGCCCGCGCCCACCTGTCGGACAAGACCTACTACACCAGCCCCGGGAACGAGGAGGCCGCCCTCGACCTGCAGGACATGCAGTACACGCAGATCACCGCAGCCGGTCTGGCGCAGCACCAGCAACGCGCCTTCATGGACCTGCTCGGCGTCCACGTCGCCCGCGTCAAGCAGCAACGCCACTACACCACCAGGAACAAGACCACCTGGGTACCCGACCGGGACCTCACCGCGCAGCAGCGAGCCGTGCTCAACAACGCGGTCGAACTGGTCCGCCGCGCTGTCGGCCCGTTCGCGCTGGACCGCGTCCGGGCCTACTCCGACAGCGAGGAAAGCCCGTGCGCGCAAGGTTTCTACGACCCCCGTACCGGCGACGTGGCCGTCCACATCGACCTCCTCGACTCCCGAAAGGCCCTCCTGGCCACACTGGTACACGAGGCGGCCCACCGGGTCGGGCACCGCGGCGGCGGCCCCTGGCCACCGATCCCCGACTACGGTGACCGAACCCGAGGCTTCGAGAACCTGCTCAGCGAGTTCGTCGCCGTCCTGCTCGACCACGCCGCCGGCACGGGGAAGCTGCCCGACCTGGCCGACGCACCCGACGACACTCCCGGTCAACCCGTACGCGGGTCTGGTGCCGACGACCCCGCGGTCCCGGCCATCCGCCGCGACCTGGCCCGCCTGCTGGCCGACCAACTCCCACACGCCCTGGCCGCCAAACAGTTCACCGACGTCAAGGACCTCGTCTTCTCCACCGCCGTCCCGCCCGGCTACTGGCGTACCCTGACCCGTCCCCGGCCCGCCGGCTACCGGCAGAGCAGGAGCTCGCGTGGCCGGGCCTGGGACTACGACCGGGTCGCCCTGCTCGCCGAAGCCATCGGAATCCATCCACCGGTGGTGTGGCTGGCCTACAACCTGTGCGAAGGCCCCATCCTGGGCGGGCAGCAGCGACCAGGCCCATGGCGCAAGAGGATGCGCGACGCGACAGCACGCGCCTGCGCCGACCTCGACGCACTCGGCGGCGCCTACGCCGCGCAGGTCCCCGCCCTGCGAAACCTCGCCAACGGCACCACCCCCGCCCGGTTCGGCGACGACACCTGGCACGCCCCCGCCCACACCCTGATCGCGCTGGAACGTCAACGCCTCAACCTCGACGCCCAAACACCCGCCTGACCAGCACCGGGGCAACAGAACACGGCCCCGGCCCCGTCCCCGAATGCCTATCCGCACAGGTCCCCCTTCACCTCCCAGCCCGACCCACGAGGCCCGGAAGACCCGTTCGACCCGCGCCGGGCCGGCATCGGCCTGGTTCACCCACACGCGGCAACCCCGCCGCTGGCCCTCCGGCAGCGCGCCCCGAACGCCAACCCCCAAAGCGGGCTCGGCCCGAGGTGTTCGCGTTGTCGTCCCGCCACGTCCCCCGGTCCGGGCCGCCTACCCCAACCACACATCACACGCCAACCCCGGGAAGGAGCCGAACCACGATGTCCTACCCAGCGCTCGTCGGAGCACTCGACAGCGACGACACCTTCCACGCACGCCAACTCCACTGGGCCGCGCCACACCGCACCGTGACCGACCTACGCACCATCTGGACCACAACATTCCACCGCGACCTCACAGCAACCCGCCAAGCACTCCTGAACCACGACTGGGCCCTGCTGTGCCCGTCCTGCCACCACGGGCGCCTGCTGGGCACCGCGTTCCTCGTACCCGGCGTAGGCCACGCCCTGCGCGACACAGGACCCGCCATCCACGGCAACCTGCACTGGCCCACCGCCGACGTCGCCAAACCCGAGTGGATGTACCTGCTCCACGAACCGTCCGAACAGGTGCTGGTGTACGAGGCGACCGTGCACCGCCGATGGCTGCCGCACAGCAGCCACCGGCTCGACCCCGACCAGCCACCACCGGTACTGGGCTGCGGCGGCCACCGCCGCGACGGTCACCGCTGGCAACCAGCCCAGGTAACCCTGCTCGGCCCACCAACACCCACCTTGGCCAGCTACCACGCCGAGGTCTGCACCGCCCCCCACCCACGCGGCTTCGCGATCGCCCGCTTCACCGACGACGTCGCCGACCAGATCGCCACCCACAGCCAGAACGCCGCACCGCCATGGGGTCCACCACTGCCGCGGCTACGCCGCGACGGCACCGAGTTCGACCTGGTCTGGACCAACGCGACCGTACGCGTCGCCCGCGACCACGACGGCCGCCTGCTCATCGGCGCGCACCTACTGCCATGGCAAAACGCCTCCCACGACGGCTCACACCCCGCCTAGCCGGCCCACCGGAGTCACCATCCCGCCCAACCCGGCAAGCTGGCCCACCCAGGACGCAGCAAGCGCCCCACTGCGCATCGCTTGCACAACCGCAGGTCATGGGCGTCTCGCCCCAACCCGGGCGCGCCCCCTTGCCACAGCGCCGGGCGTCGCCGCGTCAAGAGGCCGCCGTTTGAAGGCCCGTCCGGCCCCAGACGCCCTCACCTTTCATCCGCCGTAGGGCACGCAGACACCACCACGTCTCATCGTCCCGGTCGACTGCACCCGCCAACGCCCACCTATCTCGCCCACGATTCGCCTCTGAGGAGGACAACAGCTCATGTCCGTTCCCAACAGCCCTGGCATGCCTGCCTACCCGCAAGTGTCCGTTCGCCTCTCCGGCTTCGACGGCAACGCCATCACGATCATCGGACGGGTCGCCAACCAGCTACGCGGGCAGGTCAGCGACGAGGCCGCCGACCAGTTCACCACCGCCGCCTACGCCTGTGGTTCCTATGACGAGCTGCTCCAGCTGGCCATGCGAACCGTAGACGTCAGTTAGCCGGGCGGCGCCCCAGTTCCATTCCACGCCAGATGACGAGCGAACGGAACACCGGCTTCAAGCATCCACACCCCTCGCGTCCCACCTCGTCACCTGCCAAGCAAGCCTGGATGTCTCATGCACCGGACAATCCACCTCCTCGCCACGATCGACTTGGACGCCGACGACTACCGAACCCCGATGATGTCCGCGACGACGTTGAAAGACAGCTCAGCGGGGACAATGTCACCGTCATCCTGCTATCACGCACGGATGCCCTACCTGCGCCGATGGACCCCGCTGCGCGGCGGCGCGCCGATGACGAGGCCCGTGAGCGGACCAGCTACCTCGCCGCGGTCATCACCGCCTTGATGCGCCAAGACCCGGCCATCGACGCGTACCTGTCACCGATCTGCCCGCAGTGCGACCAGGTGCCCGAGGCCGAGGACGGCGTCCATGTCGTCCTCGGGACCGTCGTCGTGATCGGCTGCGAGGGCCACTGGGTCATCAACCCGAACGCGGTCGGCATACCCAGACCGAACTGGCAGCGACCGGACTGATCTCACTTCCGCGCCACGATCCCCGTCGATCCACGTCACCGACGTCCTTACTGCCGCCTCGCCGGCCGCTTCTCCACCAATGTCCATAGCGGACGGAGCGACGATGGCGGCATCCACCCGCACGAGGACACCATCCGCGCAGCCCTGGTCGCGGCGCTCACTGGCGACGACGCCGACATCGGCGACCTCATCGGATTCTGAGAAGAAGCCGGTCGACCCGCGTTCCTCGACGCTGCTGGCCATCCGGTGACGGTGAACCACATCCTCATCTACCGCGGTGGCCGGCACCTCGGCGTGGGTGCTGAAGCTTGTCCGACGGGCAGCCAGTTTCAGCTCACCATCCTTCCTCTCTAGCCGCCCCAGCGCCTAAACCCGACCACCCCAAGGGCGGCGGATACCACATCCATCCGTGGCCATCGAAAGACCAAGACCATCAACCTGCCATTTTCTGCGACATCAACGCTGAAAGGAGAACCGATCATGCTGTCACCGTTCACCCGCGCCGCGATCACCGCGACGCTTGTCAGCATCGAGCAGGCCGGCCACCGGGAGGGCTGGGACTGCCCGCCGGTCCTGTTCGCCCTGTTCGACCACCCCGCCGCCGGCGAACCTCTGCTGCAGGTCGACGACACCTTGGCCGAGCCGGGACTGTGGACCGTCCCGGACCCGGCCAGGCCCGGGCAGAACCTTCCGACCGCCGTCGTCCTGCACCGTTTCGCCGCCGACCTGTGCGCCGGGGCGGCCCAGCACTGGCTTCGGCAGTGGCTACGCCGCGACGGGCGTACCTGCGTCGGCGTCGGGCTGCTGTTCGAAGCGTGGGCCGGGCTGGTCGACGCCGGCTACCACCACGGCGACCTGGCCACGTCTTCCACCCGCAGGGAGGTCCGCGTCGTCGCCGCGGTCGACGCCGGCGGGGGCCTGCACCGCGTCATCCGCGGCCGCGGCGCGCAGCGGCCGGCCGTCGCCGTGTGGCCCGAACCGCCGGCCTGGGCCGGCACCCGCCGGATCATCACCGGCCTTCGCCGGCTGGTCCAGGTCACCACCAGCCACTAGCCACCCCGGCCAGCAGCGGCCACGGCCACACCCGGCACAGGGCTGCTGGCCCCGCACCCCCGAAAACCCCGCACAACCGATCTCTGTTGCGCGACCCGGAACGGTCGCGCCCCTCATTTCCCGCCCGCTGTGGCTTCGCACCGCCGCCGCACGCCCCCGGGAACAGGGGGCGTGCGGCGGCCTGCCAACAGGGAGAAAGTCCGAATGCCCGAGCCGACCTCACAACACCCCATCACCCGGCCTGCCGCATCAGCCTGTGACGGAGGCGGCCGATGAGCGGCCCCAGCCGACCGGCCGGCGGCAGTGGTAAGGCCAGCCCACGACCGTTGCGGTTCCCGGTGCTGCACGTCCTGGCCGACGACCCGAGCCGCGCCCTGTCCGTCACCGCGGTCACCAAGGCCCTGCCCGGCCGCTCGTCCGGCGCGGTGGGCGCTGCCCTGACCCGGCTGGTCGAAGACGGCGCCGCCACCGTCACCCTCATCGGCAAAGCCCGCCACTACCAGATCACCCCGGTGGGGATAGCCGAGTTCAGCGCCGGCCCACCCGCAACCCGCACCCGCCGCACGCCAGAGCCCACCCCGGCCGAAGCCCTCGCTACCGCGCCGGCGGCGGGGCCGGTGCCGCCTCGGCCAGGTGCGGTGCTGCGCCCCAACGGGCAGTGGTACCTGCCCCGCCAGCTCGGTGACAGCACCGACGTGCAGGTGCTGCGCCGGCTACGCCGCGACAAGATCCCGGCCCTGCTGTACGGGCCGCCGGGAACCGGCAAGACCAGCCTCATCGAGGCCGCGTTCGCTGACGTGATCACCGTCGCCGGGCACGGCGACACCGCCGTGGAAGACCTCGTCGGCTCCTACGTGCCGCTGCCCGACGGCGGATTCGAGTTCTCCTACGGCCCCCTGGTGGTGGCGATGCGGGAAGGGCGCGCGCTGTTCGTCGACGACGCCACCCTGATCAGCCCCAAAGTCCTCGCCGTGCTCTACCCGGCGATGGACGGCCGCGGCCAGGTCACCATCACCGCCCACCACCACGAGGAGGTCACCGCCACCGACGGCTTCTACGTCGTGGCCGGCCACAACCCGAACGTGCACGGCGCGGTCCTCACCGAGGCCCTGGCCAGCCGGTTCAGTGTCCACATCGAAGTGACCACCGACTTCGACCTCGCCGTGTCCCTCGGCGTCCCGCGTGCCGCGGTAGCCGCCGCGGTCGCGCGCTCAACAACAAGCTCCGCAGCGGGCAGATCGACTGGGCGCCACAGCTACGCGAACTGCTGGCGTTCAAACAGATCGCCGCCACCCTCGGGCCGGCCGCGGCCGTGGCCAACCTCGCCGCCATCGCCCCCGACACCTGCCGCACCGCCACGGTCGAGGCACTACGTGCGGCGTTCGGCGGCACCATCACCCCGCTCACCCTCGGCAAACAGAAATGAGACACACCATGGACAAACACCCAGGCGCACGGCTCGCCCCAACCCACCAGCACCGCCCCGGGCCGCGGACCGCCGAGCACGGCCTCGCCTGCTTCGCCCACCTGAAGATGGCCGACCGATGAGCACCATCTCCGGCCACGTCACCTCCGCCACCACCAGCACCCCCGTGGTGGCGGCGGCGTCACCGTGGAAGGTGTGGTCGACCGCCTGGACCCGCCACGCAATCCGGGTCACCGGCCGCACGGACGCCACCGTCGTCGTGGAACCCGGCGCCGCCGGCACCTCCCCGGCCCGGTGCATCCCCGCGACCGCCGCCATCGAGGTCGACGCCGACATCATCGGCGACCCGACCATCGCCGACCCCCGACGCGCAGCCCACAAGGACGCGGTGCCGGCCGCGTACGGGGCGCTGCTGCACGAGTGCGCGCACGTCGCTCACAGCCTCTGGCACACACCGCCCGGCACCCCACCGGTCGTCGCCGCGGTCGCCGACATGCTCGAGGAATCCCGCGCCGAAGGCCGCTACCGGGCCCGCCGACCCCGGGACCGCAGATGGCTGCGCCGCGCCGTCACCACCCTCGTCGCCCCGACCGACACCCCCACCGACAGCCCCTGGTCGGCCGCGTACGCGGCAGGGCTGCTGCTGGCCCGCGTCGACGCGCGCATCCTGGCCGCCCGAGACGTACACGGCCTACGCCCCGCGGTCACCAAGATCCTCGGCCGGAAAGTCTTCACCGGACTACGCCAGATCTGGCGCGAAGCCCACCAGGTCGACGACACCGACGCCGACACCATGATCGACCTGGCCCGTCGCTGGTGCCGCCTGCTGGGCATCGACCCCGACACCGACCGGCACGTCCCCACCGACACAGCGACCACCCGCATCATCGCCGCGATCCTGCGCGCGGTCCTGGACCGCATCACGGCCAGCGATAAACCGCCCGGCCCGCCCGGTCATGGGTCGCTGGTCGGCGCCAGCCCTCCGATCACCTGGACCTACCGCGACCCCACCACCGCCGAGCGGGAGGCCGCCGACCGACTCACCGCCCTGCTACGCCGGGCCCGTACCCGCGACCCCATCAGCCGCCCCCACGCCGCCGCCACACCACCGGGCCGGCTGCGTACCCGCGCCGCCGTCACCCTGGCCGCACAGCGCGCCACCGGCGCCCCGCCGACCGCGCAACCGTGGCAACGCACCACCCGCCAACAGGTGCCCGACCCCGACCTGGCAATCGCCATCACCGTGGACGTGTCCGGCTCCATGGCCAGCTTCGCCCGCCCACTGTCCGCGGCGGCGTGGATCCTCGCGCACGCCGGCGCCCGCAGCCACGCCCGCACCGCCACGCTCGCCTTCGGCGACAAGGTCGTCGTCCTCATCCCACCCGGCCGGCGCCCCACCCAGGTCTGCGACATGACCGCCGACGCCGGCACCGAACGCTTCGTCGAAGCCCTCACCGAAGCCGACCGGCTGCTGCACCTGAGCACCCCCGGCGCCGCCCGACTCCTCGTCGTCGTATCCGACGGCCACTTCCCCAAACCCGACGCCGCGCAGGCCGCGATCAGCCGCCTGCACCATGCCGGCTGCCCTGTGCTGTGGCTCGCCCCAGCAGGCGGGTACGCACGCCGGTACACCGACACCACCACCACCATCGACGTCGACGACCCCACCACCTGCATCAACCTCATCGGCAAAGCCGCCATCGACGCCCTCGCCAACGCCTGACGCCCCGCCCTACCCCCTCGGGACCGCTACATCGCGAAATCCCGCAGCCCTGGCCTATGGCGCCACCGACACCGCCTGTCCAACAAGGAAGCCCGGCCGCCGGCATGCCCCGACCCAGGCGGCTGTGCGGGCCTCGTCCCCACGCCTGAGCTGGTCGACGGCCCGGTCAGCCTCAACGCTGCCGCAACTGGGTCCGTCCACTCACGACAGTGCTGCGGCACCCGTGCAGCGGCACCGTCACGGCCGAACGCCGACCGCCGTGTGAGTCGCCTCCATGGCCGTCCACGTCACCCAGCTCACAATCCGGGCGGCAAGACGGCCGGAACCACAGCCGTCACGCCCGTGACCTCCCGCACGGAAAAGCCTTCCAACGCGAACGTTCTCCAGCCATCTCCGGAGTCTCTTAATGAACCTGGAACAGTTGCTTGCCAAGTACTCGCACATCGTCGACAGGCGCGGCTGGGCGGTCGTGCACTGCGCACCGACCATCAACGAGCCACGCAACCACGTGTTCGCCTACACCGTTGGGCTCACCGCTCATGACCGACCCGAAATCCTGATCACCGGACTCCCGCCACACATCTCGCAAGGGCTGCTCGACGAGCTCGCCGCCCGCGTCTACGACCGCAACGCGCGTTTCGTCCACGCCCAACGGATCACCGACCTGCTCATCGACTACCACGCCATCATCATCGACGGACACCCCGCCGAAGACCTGCGACCACACGTCGCCAACGCCATCTACGGCCCCAACCAGGTACGTCTGCAGCAAGTCGTATGGCCCGACCCGCACGGCAGATTCCCCTGGCAGGACGGCTACCCCCACGCCAAAGCCCAGCAGCCCCTGCTCAACCACCCACCGATCTAAAGGGGGCCAGCCTGCCCCGGAACACCAAACCAGGCCGGCCCCCAGGTCAGCTCTCGCAGCCGACGCCGTCCTTGTTCCCGTCGAAGCCGTGCGGATCCGGTGGCAGCACCCGGAACTTCCGGTACGGCACATCGCCACAGTCCAGGTCCGGCGGGGCCGGCGGAATGCACACACCCGGGTAGGACGGATGGCAGTTCCCGGCCGGCTTGCTACTGGTCTTCGCCGGTCGCGGCGTGGTCTTCCGCGGGGTCGGCTTGACGCTGGACAGCCGCGGCGTCGGCTTCGTGCTGGTCACCCGCGGCGCCGGATTCGTCGTGACCGGCGAAGGCGAGGGCGAGACACCCGGCGGTGAACTGGTAGCCCCGGGCACCACTGTCGTGTCCAGCGATACCGACGAGCCGGGAACCGAAGGCGGCGTGGCCGGGCTCGTCGCCGCAGGCGGTGCGGCCTCGGGCTCAGGGCTGTCGCCGCTGACGAACGCCCCGATCGCACCGATGCCACAGCACAGCCAGGCGGCCACGCCCACCACGATGCCGCCGATGGCGAGCGGATGCAGCCGCCTACGCGGCGGTGACGGATAGGGCACCGCCGTGACGGGGTGGTCGAACCGCGGCGGTCCCACCGGGGACCGGCCAGGCGTGTACGGCGGGCGCAGCGGCGGGCCCGGCCGCGCGCGTCGCGGATCGTGGGGTGGAGGCGGACCTGTCACCGGGACAGGTTGCGCTGCGCGGCGGGCGTCCTCCATCCTTTGATCGGCCAGAACGGTCTCGCACGGCCGACGGTCACACCAACCATACGGGCAACCAGCCACCGCTGACCGACCCGCCAGCTATGACGGATCCGTACGCCCCCGGCGCGCTTTGACGGAGGTTAGTGATCGGACCGCGATCGGCTGTGCCACGCGCAGGGATGCCTCTGGGATTGTCAGGCGACTTCGGACGTAGGCAGCGCCTGCGCGTCCCTCACGGGCGTCCCGGTTTCCTTGGCGGACGCTGGTGTTGTGCCGGTCGACCGGCTGGCAGCGGTATCGGGCCAGTGTCGTCGCACGGTCCGAGGCGTTCGACCGATCCGTTTGGCCACGTCGGCGGGTCGTAGTGTGGGGTCCAGGGCCAGCCAGAACGCCACCGCCTGCGCCGTTTCTTCGGGCACCTGGCCGCCCTGATCGCGGCCGGCCTCTCCGTCATCTGGTGCCCCGTTGGGATCGTGAAGACCTCCCCGTGTGGAGTCGACGTTCATGCGGGGGCGTTGACCGCCGGATGGCTCAGCGCTGGCGGGTGGCGTCTGCCGGTCGATGGTGCCCCCAGGCGTCGTGGGCGTGCCGGCCAGGTGGGAGGCCGGGACGTGGGAAAGCGGCGCGCGGCCGTCCTGCCCCGCAGCGGGGTGCGCAGCGGTGATCCCGCGGGTGGTGATGTCATGGCCGGCGCTACGGATTCGGCCGGTGATTTCGACGAGGCTGACGCTGGCCACGACGATCAACCCATCCACCGAAAGCGGTAGCAGGTAGGGAACGGCGCCGGTTTCACCGTATTCGGCGACGACCTCGACCATGTGCCAGTAGGACACGTAGGCGGCGATTACCGCGATGGCTGCGGCGGCAAGGACCCGGGCTGCGGCGAGCAGGCGCCGGTGTACCGGTACCCGGGCGATCAACTCGACGGTGAGCAGGAGCGCGACCGGTGGCCATGCCGCGATGGCCTGGCTGATCGGGGAAGGGTGGGCGTGCAACACGTTCGCTGCCACTGACGCGGCCACGCCGAGGGCCAAGGCGGTCCTGACCGCCCACCGGATCCACAGCAGTTGAGGTGGGTGGGGGTGAGAGTTGTGCTCGGTCATGCCGCTTGGTCCGTGGGGCGAGGGCGGGCTTGGGTGGCGGTGATGAGCCGGTCGGCCAGGGTGATGGTGGCGTCGGTGGGTTCGGTGTCGATCTCGGCCAGATTCCGGGTCAAACGTCGGCGCAGGATGCGGATCTGTTCGGTCTGGCCGAGGTCGGCGTGGACCTGCATCGCCTTGACGTACGGGTCCTCCGTGTATGGGTTGTGGCTGATCGCTGTTTCCAGGACCGCCAGGGCCTGGTCGGGCTGGTCGGTGAGGGCGTCGGCGAGGGCCAGGTGGGCGTCGAGGACCTGTTGCCGGACGGCTTCGCGGTAGGGCTCGACCCATTCGTAGTCGTGCCCGTCGGCCAGCGGTCCGTGGTATGCGTCGACCGCGGCCCGTAGCGCGGTTCGACGCTCCTGCGGGTCGGTGGTGACCTGTGCCTGTCGTAGGGCGTGTTGCATCTGCCACAGGTCGACGGTGACGGCCTGCTGGTTGAGTCGCAGTGTCCCGTTGCTGCGGTCGATATAGGTGGCCCGGCCGCCGGTCAGCCGCATGAGCCGGCGCAGGTTGTGCACATAGGTGTTGAGCCGGTGCGGCGCCAGCCGGTTGGGTACCGAGGGCATGAGGTCGTCCAGCACCTGTTCTTGGGTGGCGCCGCCTCGGACGGTGAGGTAGACCAGCAGCTCGCGGGCTTTGTGCCGCAGTGGTTCCTGGTCGTACATGTCGATGATCTGTGGCCGGCCGAGCACCTGTATGTGGAGGTGGCCGGCCTGGCCGGCGGCGGGGGCGTCGGAAGTGTCAGGGTCATCGCCTGGTGGGGATTCGCCAGGGTCGGTGATGTCAGTGGCGTCGGCGGCTGGCACCGGTGCGGTGGTGGCCGGGTTGGCGACGTTCGTGGCCGGTTGGGTGGGCGGCTCGTCCAATGCTGTGTGTCCTTGTGGGGCGCCGGTGTGGGCTTCGGCGAGCGTGGCGAGCAGGTCGAGTGCCTCGTCGGAGGTGAGGACGGCCAACCGTTGGAGCTTGGGATGGCTGCCGTGGCGGCCGGTGTCCAGGTCGCCGGGGGTGGTGGTCCCGTTCTCGGCGACCGTGACGGTGTCGCCGTGCGGCCACTGCCCAAGCAGGACCCCGTGGATGTTGAGCCGTTGTCCCTGGGCCAGCAGGGCGGCGGTGCGGGCCCGTTCGTGACCGGCTGACGCGTCGGCGATCAGCAGGATCGGGGTGACCGGCTCAGCCGCTGGGTTCGCGGCCGGTAGCTGAGTGGCCGAATCGACTTCGAGGTCGAACAGCAGACGGGTGCGATGGTGAGTGTGTTCCTCTACCAGCTCCAGGGCCTGCGCAAGGCTGCCGGTGACGGTCAGCCGTGGTGTGTGGGGCAGATGTCTGGTTGCAGGGCAGAGCAACGCGGCCAAGGTCGGTGCCGGAATGACCACGGTGGTGCGCGCGTCCGGGTCGTCGATGTTTCCGCTGGCCAGCGCGCTGGCCAGAAAGCCGCGGGCGGCTGCGGGCGCGCCGGGTCCGGTCAAGCCCAGCCCGCCGGCCGGCCACGAGTCGATGAACGTGGTGCCCGGCGCAGGTACCGCGGGCGACGGCGGATCGCCGGTAGCGTCAGCGGCCGCCGCGACGGCCGAGGAGTTCGGGGCAGGGCTGAGCGTCGTTGGATCGTCGTCGGGCTCGTCGTCCTCGAGCCTGTTCAGGCCGCGCCGAATGTGTGAAACGACGGCGGGTAGTCGGGCCAAGTGGGGCTCGGCGGTCCGCAGATGTGGTGTGGGCCGGCGGCGATGGTAGCGGCGGGCGCGGCGCCGCCAGACCAGCGCGGCGGCCGCGGCGACCGCGGCGGCGAGGCCGAGATCGATCCAGCCGCCCGTGGGCAACGAGATACCGGGCGGGGATTGGTGGGCCGGCCGGTCGGGGGCCGGTGGCGTGCCGGGCGGGCGGGTGGTGGGTGTGCTGGTCGCCGGGGCGGATGTCGCGGCGGGTGAGGTGACCGCTGCTGGCGGCTGTGCCGGGTCTGCGACACCATCGTCGCCCGGGGCCGTGCGAGGTTCTGCGCTGGGGGTGGTCGCGGGAGCCGGAGCGGGCGGCGAGGGCGCTGTGGTCAGCGGTCGTTTCGGCCGGATGTCTGCCGCTGGCGGGGTGGCGTCTGCGGGCAGGGTGAGCACCCAACGGGGTTCGATGTGGTCGCCTCCGCGCATGCGGCCGTGCTGGTCGTAGCGGTCGCGGTTCAGGTGGAAGATCTCTGCCCACCGGTGCGGATCACCCAGCCACGTTTCGGCGATGTCCCAGAGAGTGTCACCGGATTTGACGGTGACGGTGTATCGCTGGTCCGCCGCCACCACAGTGATAGGCCCGTCATGCGCGCGGACGGCGAACCGGGGCGCGTCCCTACCACGCATCGACGCAGGATGCGGCTCTTTTTTCGTTTCTGCCAATTGCTCGCGCGCGCTGGTCTCGGCGCCGGGTAGGTCGGTGAGGGCGGGGCGCAGCGGGTGGGTGAGGGCGGTGATTGCAGACGGGGCCGCCACCACCGGGGCGGGGCTGGTGACGGCTGCGGACGCGGCGGCGGACGGGCCGGCGGCTAGCCCGGCCACCAGAGCGGCGGCGAGCGCGCGCTGCGGCGTCACCCACCTGGTCGGGCAGTGGCTCCTGTCGGGGCGAGCAGCGGTGCGAACCTCCACGGCCAGGGCATGGCAGAACGAGGCCCACAGCAGCCACAGCGCCGCCGCGAGGGTCTTGACCACGGCCGCGTCGTCGAACGGCTGCGTCAGCAGCCGTGCGGCCTCGTCCAGCGTGGACGGGATAGCAGAGGGCAGCGGCCAGCCGACGAAGACGATAAGGCCGGTGGGGATGCCAGCGACCGCGATCAGTATCGCGGCGGCACTGGCGATCCGCAGGCTCAGCCGACCGATCCGGTGTGTCACCAGCACCTACTGCTCCCTTCTGTGTCGTTGCGGGCGGCGATTCAGGTCAGCCCGGTCGCCGTCACGGCGGTCGCGGTGGCGGTGACGGTGACGGTTGGGCGGCCCACGACACGCAACGCCGGCGTGCGGCGGGCCACGACGGCGGTCACGGTGATCGCGGTGCCCGTGACCACGTCGATGGTGCCGGCGGCGCCAGCGTCGGCCAGGAACTGGGCCGCGGCTCGGGCAGCCGCAGCATGGTCCAGGCGAATCTGGCCGGTGACCCGGTATCGGGCAAGGTCGATCTGCTGGGCGCCGGCGCGGGCGGCGGACTGCGCTACCGCCGCGGCGTGCGCCCGGGCGGCGAGCACGGTCCCGCCCCCGTGGAGGGCGGCGGCGAACAGCAGCCCCAGCAACGCCACGAACAAGATGCTGATCGAGGCGGCACCGCGGTCGCTGCCGGCGTCATCGGCGGGGGATTTGGGGCTAACCACCTTCATGATGTCGCCTCCTTGCTGCTGGGGTTCGCCAGCTTGCCAACGGCCCGGCCGCCGGTGCGGGCGGCTGCCACCGTTCCGCAAACGCCGAACCGGTTGGTGAGCCCGTACGCCGTGCTGGTTTCGTCACTGGACGCCGCCGATCCGGTCTTTGCCGGCAAGGACTTCAGAGTTCGTGAACCCAAGGGAAAACCCGCGGTAGAAGTCGACAGGGCTGGTGGCGGTCGCTACGTGGGTGGTTCTGCCCGTGATTCCGGTGCCGGTCAGCCGCCGTGCTGCCACGGTGCAGGCCACGGTGACAGTGACCGAGCCGCCTCGGGCGAATCTGCTGGTGTCCACGGTGACGGTGAGGTGGTCGCATCGGGCGGCGAGGTTGGCCGCCGCGCTGTGCTGAGCTGCGGCGTGGGCGGATGCGGGGTCCCGCGTCAGTGAAGCGGCGCGAGCGGCGGCGGCCGCGGTGGTGTCGACGTCTAGGGCTGCCCGGGCCATGGTGAGCCCGGCTGCGGCGATGAGCAGGACCAGGACAAGGATCGGGATTCCTAGCGCGACCTCAACCGCGACCGAGCCGTGGTCGTTTGGCACGGACCGGCGTACCGTGGCTCGTTGGCGTGGCGTGCCGGCATACCGCCGGGCCGATCGAGGTGTAGGTGAGCGCCGGTGGGCTGGCATCAGGACCCTACCGTCGGCGGGCTCGGCGGCAACGGGTGGTCGGAGCAGCCGGGCGTGGTGAGGCGTTCGGTCGGGACTTCGACGGTGACGCGGATCGGCAGCGGGAGTCCACGCGCGGTTGCGGTGACGGCCACGGTGGTGGTGTCGACGCCGCGGGTGACGGTGATCGCTGATTTGGACAGGAACTGGCTGGCGAGTTCGTCCAGCATGGACGCTGCTTCGGCTTCGCCCGCGGTGGGTGAGCCAGCGGCCGTTCGGGTGGCTTGGGCGGCACGGTCGGCTGCGGCTTGGGCGGCGAGACCGCCGAGTCCCCAGAACAGCAGCTGCACCAAGGCAAGCCCCGCGGCGATCGTGGCGGGTGCGAGGACCGCTAGCTCGACCGCGGTCGATCCACCGTCGCGTGCCCGCGCGAAGCGTCCGTGTGGTTTGGTGATGGGCACCAATCTCCTCCCTTCCGGCTGGTGAATGTCTGTCGTGTCGGCAGGGCCTATTTGAGGACCCAGCCGGACATGACGTCGGCGACGCCGGACTTGTAGGCCCGGTAGACGCCGATCGCCACGGCGGCGCCCAGGCCGATTCCGATGGCGTACTCGGTGGCGTGGCTACCTCGGTCGGCTCCGGCTGCGTGTCGATCGGTCAGGATGGTGGTGAGGCGTACGTAGAGTGCCCGGACGATCCGGATCACTGTTCCTCCCTTGTGGTCTGTCAGTGCTGGTCTGCAATGGGGCGCTAGGCGCGGAAAGCGGCCAGCGCGGGATAGATGAGTGCGAGCAGGAACACGGCGGTGAGGGCCATGAGGGGCACTGACATGCGTTCGGTGGCGGCCTCGGCCTGCGCTTCGGTTTCGGCGGCGAGCCGCTGCGCCAAGGCTTCACCGCGTTCGATAAGGGCAGCGCGGATCCGGGCGCCTTCCTCGCCGGCGAGTTGCAGAGTGCCGGCGAGCTGTTCCAACTCGACGACGCCGGTCCGCTCGCCGAGGTCGCGCAGGGCGTGGGCAGGGGGTTGGTGGGTGAGCCGGGCGGTGTGGAGGGTGTGGCGGATGCGGTCGGAGGCCCAACCGGAGGCGATCGCGGTGGTATCGGTCAGCGCCTGACCGATACCGGCCCCTGCGGCGAGCGCGGGCGGGATGAGGTCGAGCAGCGCGGCGATGGTGTGCCGCAGCAGCCGGCGCCGCTGTTCGGCATCGGCGTGGACAGAGGCCTCGGCGACCAGGTAGCCGCCGCTGGCCAGCAGCAGGCCCATCCAGGCTGGGGTGGTCCAGGAGATGCCAGCGCCCATGAGGTTCAGCGCGGCGACGGTCGCTGATGGTGCGAGCAGACCCAGTCCAGCCAGGCTGGCCTGTCTGGCCAGGAACGCGGCGATGTCGCGGTCGAGGACCGCGAGGTCGTGGCGGACCTGGCGGCGGGGCAGGCCCAGCCGTAGCAGCGGGTGGGCGATCGTGTGGTGAAACCGTCCTCGGCCGTCGACTGGCTGTTGCGGCGGCCGAGAGAGCAGGTCGAGGGCCTGGGCGGCGGTCAGCCGCGCGGGTGTCACCGCGGCGACGAGCAGGGCGATGGCAGCGCCGAGGCAGGCGCCGAGGACGATGAGCGGCCGCATCAGCGTGGCCCTTCGATCGGATTGGTGAGGATGCGGGGCAGGTCGGGGATGCGGCCGATCCGGACCATCCACATCAGACTGGCTCCGAAGAGGCCGCCGAACGCGGCGAGGACGACCTGGCCGGTACCGGTGCCGTAGGGGGACAGGAAGGCGTCGGCGAACAGGAACATGCCAAGGGTGGTGGCGAGGACGACGATGATGACGATGCGGGTGGCGGCGCGGGTGCGGGCGCGGCCGGTCGCGATCCGTAGCCGGGTGGCGGCGTGCCGGCGTGCGGTGCGGCCGACGCCGGCGAGGCTGGTCGACAGGTCGGCCGCCTGGTGTTGGGCGGCTTGGAGCAGGACGTGCACGACCAGGTCAGCGGTCGGGTCGGCGAGGTCGTTCGCGAATGTGCGCAGGGCCTCTGGCAGGCGGGTGCCGGTGCGGTGAGCCACGGCCAGAGTCGTTAGGGGGCCGCGGATCGCGGGGGAGGCGACCTGCACGGTGTGGCTGATCGCCTGTTCCAGGCCGGCGGCCGAGCGCAGGGTCGCGGCCAGGTCTTCGGCCCACGCGGCAATCGCCTCGATCCGGGCCACCTGGCTCGCGGCGGCGTGGTCGGGGCCGAGGACAGGCGGCAAGGTGTGGACGGCGATCGCGGCCAGGACGGCGGCCACCGGCCATCCGGTGATGGCGCCGACGACCGCGCCCGCGGCGCCCGCGGTCGCGGCCCGCCTGAACAGACCCGCGGTGAGGCGGGGTCGGCGCACGGTCCAGGCCGTTGCCGCCGCGGTGGCACGCAGGCCGGTAGTGGCCAGCAGGATCGCGGCGCCGAGACCGGCACCGAGCAGCGCGAACAAGGCGACCATGCGTGTGTCACCACCCGGCCAGCCGGTCAGGGTTGAAGCCGGCCGCGGCGACTTCGTCAACGGTGGCGGGGCGCAGCGGGATCGCCGGGGTGGCGCGCCGGTCCTGGCCGGGGCGGAACACCTCGTTGCTGGTCACCTGCGGCCCGTCCGCGCCGATGACCTCCCGCACCGATGAGATCACCCGGGTACCGTCGGGTGTGCGGGCCAGGTGCACGACGACGTCGACCGCGACGCCGACGAGAGCGGCGGTGGCGTCGAACGGGAGCCGTTCGACGCCCTGCGCCGCGTACGTGAGGATCTTGGTGAACGCCTGCGCCGAGGTGCTGGTGTGGATGGTGGCCAGGCTCCCGTCCGCGCCCAGGGACATGCAGTTGAGCAGGGGGACGACCTCGCCGCCGCGGGCTTCGCCGAGGATGACCCGATCCGGCGACATGCGCATCGCCCACCGCACCAGCTCGGCCAGGTCGACGCCGCCGTGGCCCTCGAGGTTGGGTTCGCGGGCCACGATGGCCACACAATCGGGGTGGGCTGGGTCCAGGTCGAGGGCGAGCTCGTCGGTGTCCTCGATCGTGACGATCCGCTCCTGGTGCGGGATGGCCTTGGCCAGCGCGCGCAGCATGGTCGTCTTTCCGGCGGCGGGCCCACCGCAGACCAGGATGTTCTTGCGTGCTAGGACCATCGCGGTGAGCAGGTCGCGGAGCAGCGGATCCATGGCCCGGTGCCGGGTGGTGAGGGTGTCCAGGTCGACGTCGAGCAGGGTGTGCCGGCGGATGGACACGCTCGGCTGGCGGGCCAGCAGAGTGGCGAACAGCCGGCTGCCGTCCGGCAGCCGTAGCGAGACCCGCGGCATGCCACGGTCGAGGCGTCGCTCGTCCACGCCGATGCGGGCGGCGAGGTCGCGCAGATGGTCCACCAGCGCCTCCACCGACGAGAACGGCGACGGCACCTGCTGTTTGCGGCCGTCGGCGCGGGTTATCCAGGTGGTGAGGCCGTTCAGGTAGATGTTGGTGACCTGCGGATCGGTCAGCAGCGAAGTCAGCGGTCCCAGGCCGGAGAAGGCGTCGGTTAAGGCGGTGGCGACCTGCCGCTCCAGCGGAGGCGGCAGCGGCATGTGGCCGGCGGCAAGGCGGCGTTCGGCGTAGGCGTCCAGGATGTGGCCGACGGCGGTGGCCACATCTGCCGGTGCTCGGCCTTCGGAGGACATGCGGGTCAGGGCGGCTGCCACTGCGGGGCGAAGCTCGTCGACCACCTCCCGTGCCTGCGGCAGGACCACGACACCCGGGCTGACAGGTTCGGTCATCGCGGCCGGTCCGGTTGCTGCGCGGGCGATGTGGCCTGCCTGGCGGCCGATGGTTGCGCGGCGAGCCGGGCCGCGATGCGGGCGATGGCCCGGCCTAGGCGCAGCCGTCGCCAGTTCGCGACGCTCAGCTGCCCGGACAGCACGCCTGCGCCCCATCGGCTGCGTGGCAGCGTCCCGATTACTGGATGGTCGAGTCCTCCGAGGCCGCTGGCGCGGGTCGACTCGGCGGCGGTACGGACCAGCCACAGACGCCCCGGCAGCCTGGCGGCGAGGGCAGGCAGTCGGGCGGCGACGTGCGCGTACGCGTCCAGCCGCGTCGAGACGAGCAGCAGAACGTGGTCCGCGGCGGCGGCCAACCCGAGGGCGGGGCTGGCCGGATCCAGCCGGCCTACATCCATCACCACGACCGCGTTGTCTGCGGCCTGCCGCAGGGCAGGCAGGCCACGGGCGGCCAGCAGCGCGACCGGGGCGGTGGCCGCGTCTGCGGGAGGTGCGAGCACGACGTCCGCGCCGATACGCAGCCTCTGCCGGAACACCGAGATGATGGGGGCGTCAAAGTCCCGGCGGGCCGCTGCGGCGAAATGCGTCAAGCCCGGGTCTGGGTGGTGCCCCCACCGAGCCCACAGGTCGCCGCCGGCCGGGTCCGCTTCGATCAGGACCGCACCCGGCTGCGGCCAGAGCACGGCCAGCCCAAGCGCGAGACTGGTCACACCCGGCGAGCCTTTGACCGAACCGACCGCGATCAGCATGGTTGGTTCACCGCCGCCCCTGGATGTGCACCAGCCGCACCACCGTGGCGGCGGCCACCCGCGCCGCGTCGGCGACCGGCAGCAGCAGCGACACCACGGTGTCCCCTGACTGGTCGGCCGCGGCCTGGACCGATACCACTACCGCCGGCGCCGCTGGCGGTGTGACCTGCGGCAGGTCAGCAGCGTCGGTAGCGGCGACCAGAGGCAGGACCTGGCTGCCAGCAGTAAGGCCCGGCGGCGCCGCGCCAGGCTTGAGCAGCGCGGCCACGATCGCTTGCCCGGCCGGCGGCCACTGGCCGGCGCCAAGGTGGGCGCGGGACAGCAGCGTCCCCGCCGCAAGCGGCACTGCGGCCGGCTGCCCGACCGCGGTCGCCCGGTCGTCGTCGCTGATCGCGTCGAGGGCGGCGTCGGTGGCCACCTGCACCACCCGCAGATCGCCGTCGGTCAACACCTGCCCCGCCGGCACAGCCCGGGCGAGCGCCAACATGGGGATACGGGCGTCGATGCGCCCGGCGAGCACAGCGCCCGCTACCGCGAATCCGACAATGAGTACGGCCGCCACGAGCACTCGCGGCACATTGACTTGTCGGCGTAGCAGCGGGCCTGCGGGCGCCGCCGGTGCGGCGACGAGGGGGTGGGCCGACGCGCTCATCCGGTAGCCCCCTTGCCGTCGCTGACCAGGCTCTGCGCCTCGACTACCTGGGCGCGAAGGCGGGCGGTGGTGGTCAACGTTCCCGCGTCGCCGCTTTGGCCACCGCCGACCCAGGTCACCTGCCACGCCACCAGTACGGTCACCTCGATACGGGCGGGGCGGCGGTAGATGTGCCCACAGGTCGGCGACGGGGCCGCCGGGTCGAGGCTCGCGGTCCAGGGTGTGCCGGGTCCGCAGGTGATGGTGGTGCCGTCGCCGAGTCGCCACTGGGCGCGGACCGGCCTGGCGGTCGCGGTCACCGACATGCCGGGGACAGCGGCGGTGGCTGACCGGGCGCTCCACGAGCTGGGGCCGATCCACAGCCACACCGGAACCCACACCAGCATCGGCGCCACCGCGGTGTCCGGGCTGGTGCGAATCATCGGCGCCGGCGGGCGTAGCCGGGAGACGGCCTGTTCGGCCAGAACACCGGGGTCGGCCACATCCGCATCGGTCAGCCATATCGGCTGCGACTGCGATGCGCCACCATCCGCGCGCGCACATGTGCGCGTGTACCAGGCTCCGCCGCCCGACCCCCCGGCGGGCGGCGGAGCCTGCGGCTCGACCCGCTCGTACCGGCACCGCTGCGGCCCGCTCGCGCCACCTTCGGAACGCCGGTCGGCGTCGCCGTCCCCGTCGGCGGGCTTGGCAGGGGTCCCAGCGAATAGGCGGCACTCGGGCGCATCCTGGCGCTGGCGGCAGTCCACGCCGCCGATCCCGTCGCCAGCCAGGACCGCGCCGCCGCCCCACACCAGCAGCAGCACGAAGGCGACCGCCGCGCCCAGTCCGCATCGCAGGGCGGCTAGCATGAGCCCACCTCCTGGATGCCGAAGCTGGCCACCCGCCAGCCGGCCGGGCCGTGGACAACGGTCGCCAGGGCCGCGCGCCGGCCGCCGGGCTCGTCATCGGCCAGCCGCCCGTCGGAGCGGTAGACCAGGAAATCGCTGGTGTCCATGCAGTCAGCGACGGTGACCGTCGACGGATCGTGAGATGGTGAGGCGCTGTGCACTCGGGGCGAGGTGATCAGGTTCCCTTTGAGGCGCTGGCCGCGCTTGCGGTAGCCGGCAAGGCCGTTGCGTAGGGTGGTCAACGCCAGCCCGGTGGCGTACCGCTCCAGGTCCGGGGCGTGTGGGTCTGCGGTCGCGCCGGCACGGGCGTACGTCGTCCACATTCGGCGGTAGGTGTCGATGGCAGCTTCAGTGCCGTGCGCAGAGTCAGCGGTGGCAGCCGGCGACCCGCCGCGCGTCTGGGATGCGTCAGTGCTGCCGGATTTGGCGCTGGAGCACGCCATCGTGGCCAGCGTCAGCGCGGTGACGGCGCCGATTCTCAGCCCGCGGTCTGACCGCGGCGGGCGGCCGGGGCGCCGTGCGCGGCTGCGGTCCACGCTGGGCGGCCAGGCTCGTGATCTGTCGAACAAGGTAGCTCCCCAGGGTTCTTTAACCGGCGAGGCCGGTCCGCCTCGCCGGTTGACAACCGTTGACCGGTGTGCCGGTCGCGGACGCGAGATGGGCGGCTAGGTCAAGCGGACGTCAAGGACCGGAACCGGTCGCCGGCGTGGCGCCGTAGCGCGGATTCGATCTGCTCGCGGGCCTCGGCGACGTTCTCCAAGTCGACCAGCACGTGCCCCTTCGGGCCGGCGCCGGCGGCCGGGAACGTCGGGCGATGCCGCATCCGCACCTCGTCGGCGACCCAGAGCACCAGGATGTCCCGGTCGGCCGGAGTCCGTTCGATGCTGATCGCCCGCACCAGCGCCCAGGGGCCGGCGAACGCCTGCCCATTGGCACGCACGTCCAAGCCATCCGGGGCGATGACGATCCGGAATGGACGCACCGACCCGATGGCTACGGCGATCGCCGCGCCCAGCGCCACCACGCCGCTGCCCCAGACCATGACCGAGACCGCCCAGGCGGGCCCGCCCACCCCCGCGCCGATGCACAGACCGGCCAGTGCCGCGATCGCGGCGTATCCGAACCCGACCCGCGCCGACTTGCGGTCCCAGTGGCGACTGCGATGAAGCTCCATCCGTCGTTCCCTTCTTCTGCTAGGGGTTGGCGTTCGAACGTGTGAAGACGGCCAGCAATGTCGCAGCGGCGGCGAGCGAACTGGTCGCCGCGAACGCGGCGCCGCCGAGCCGGACGGTGAAGGCCGCGAGCGCTGCGGCGCCGACAGCGCCGCCGAGGAACTGGGCGAACATCAACAGGCCGGCCCCCGTGCCACGCGATCGTTCGGGCAGGTTGGCAGCCAGCCAGCGGGTCAGGACGACTTGCGTGACGGCGCTGGCGGCGAGTCCGGCGGTGGCGGCGGCCGTCGCGGATACCGGTCCGCCGACCACCGTGACCTGCAGCATCAGCAGCGTGAAGGCGGCGCCGGTCGCGGCGACAAGCCTCATGCCGTCACCGCGTCGGCGGGCGGCCACCTGGGCCAGAACCGCACCCACGACGGCGCCGGGTAGCAGAGCGGCGCCGATCCGCAGCGCCGACCAGCCGTGCTCGTGCGCGAGCAGCGAGGGCACGCCAGCCATCACCGCGAACAGCGCCCCGTAGACCCCGCCGCCGATCCCACAGACCCGCGCGAACCGCGGATGCGTGAGCAGTCGAAGCGGCACGAACCCCTCGGGCCGCCGTATCGTGTGCCAGGCCAGCAGCAGCACCGCGCCCACCGTGCCTGCCGCGGCCACGGCGACAGCGATGGTTGGCAACGCAACCGCGTAGGCCTGGGTCAGGACCAGCAACCCGCCGGCAACGACGGTCAGCAGCCCGGCACCGGGAAGGTCGATCCGACCAGGCCGGGCGGGGCGGGGTGCGGCGGCGAGGCAGGCGGGTACCGCGGCCAGGGAACATGCCGGCAGGACCAGTCCCAGACGCCAGACACCGGCTGCGGCGGCCAGCGCGCCGGCGAGCGTGGCCGCCGCGGCGCAGCCGGCCGCGACAGCGCCGAGGCCAGCGACGGCCCGCCCACGATCGGCCGGCGGGACGCTCCCGGCCAGCGTCAGCGCGCTGGCGACCGCCGCGCCGGAACCGGCCGCGACCGCTACCCGTCCGGCCACCAACGAAGGCAGGTCCACACCTAGCAGGCAGACCAGGAACCCGCCGGTGAGCAGGAACGCGCCGACCCGGATCACCACGGCGACGCCAAACGCGTCGGCGAGCCGACCAGCGACGGCGGTAGCCACGCCCAACGCCAGCGCGTACGCCGACAGCACCCATACGGCCTCCCCTGGGCCGATGCGTAGGTCGGCGATGAGGTTCGGCAGGACAATCGCAGCCGACGTCACACCGAATGTCGCCGGGCCGTACAGTGCGCCGGCCCGCAGGCCCACCACCGGGCGGCTGGTGCGGTGCTGGTCGATCGCGGTCACCGAAGGACCCTCCTTCCTGGTGGTCGTGGTGGTTGATAGGCGCGTCGAGACGGCGGGCGACGCGGCGTTGTGCGGCCCGATGACGTAGCCGGGGTCAGCGGCAAACGCGCGGCTGGTCGGTGGTGCCGGGAACGCTGCGGAACAGTGGGATGCGGCGGACGGCCGCCAGGTACTCCGGGCCGCTGGTGCTGCCGGTGCCGGGCTTCTCACCCAGGAAGCGGACGGCGAGCCGGTAGTGGGTTTGCCGCCACTGCTCGACTGCCTCGGCCAGAGCAGCCATCGCCTGTTCGACCCGCCCTCGTTGGCCCGCGTCGAGTCGGCCGGTGGCCAGCGATTCCAGATAGATGTCCTCGAACCCGCGGTGGCCGTCGACCACCAGTTGCCGCACGTCAGGAACGGAGGTGAACGCGGCCGAGTCCAGCCGTTGCTGATCGGGACGGCGGCACAACACCTCGACGAGCTTGGCCGCCCTGGACTGGATCGCGGATGCACCTTCGGTATGCACGCGGAACGTGGCGAACGCCTGCGGCTGCATCGTGGCGATCAGGGAGAACAGCGGCCGGGCATCGCGTAGCACGCTGGCCGCGCCGTCCAGGAACACCGCGGCCAGTCGTGCGTTGCCGCGGTCCAGCACCTGGTTCGCGGCTTTCAGCTCGACCGCCATCAGAGTGAAGGCGGCCTCGAAGCATTGCAGCACGCGGATGAACATCCACTCGTCGTGGACGGTGTCAACGGGCAGCATCGAGTAGCGGACCGCGTCCAGGCACGCAGGTGGCAGCGGGTCGGTGATCGTCGCCCACAGCTGGTGGGCCCCGTCTGCCAGCAGGTCGTCAGTGCTGGGCCGGTCCAGCCGGAGCCGGGTCAGTGCCGGTGTGGCCGCGCGGATCGCGAGGCGGCAGCGTTTGGCGACGATCGACGCCGACGGCCGCTGCCGGGGCAGTGGCACATGACCGGGGTGTCGCAAGGCCGTTGTCTCGAAGACCAGCATGTCGGCGAGCAGGTGAACGGTCAGCCAGTCGTGCGTCCGCCAACCCGCTCCGAGGTCCGGCTCGGCCAGGTCGGGCATCGGCAGCAGTGCCAGGGCGAGGTAGCTCGGGGCGTCGAACTGGCCGTCCCAGCGGTCAAGCACGATGCCCAGGAACCGGTCCAGCATCAGCCGGGCCGGGTCGCGCTCATCTGCGGTGGGCGCCAGCCCGCCCCGTACCTTGTCCAGCAGCACCAGCAGGTCGTCCGGTACCGCGGCCTTGCCGAAATGCTGAACGGCGGTCACGACGGTTTGGTACGGGAAGCTGGCAGGGTCGGCGGTGCTGGCCGACAGCCAACCGGTTAGCTCACGCATAGGGTCTACACCTCGCTCGGCTCGGGCACGGCACGGGAGTGGGGATGGGCGATCCGATAGCGCGGTAGGGCCGCGCACAACGCGTCCACATCGGACTTCGTGGTGAAGTAGTGCATGGCCAGGCGCACCACGTTTCGCCGTGGTGCCACGTTGATTCCCCGAGCGGCCAGCCAGGCCGCCAACGCCTCTGGGTCGGCGTCGAGGACGGCCAGGTGCGCGCCGCGCCGCTCAACGTCGCAGGGGGTGCAGATTCGCTCGCCCTGCTCGGTCAGCCGATTCCTCGCGTAGGCCAGCAGCGCGCAGACATGGCGGCGGACATCTACGAGGTCGAGTGCCTGGATAAGGCGCATACCGGCGTTCGCGGCGAACACCGCACCGAGCGCCGGCGTGCCGGTCTCCAGGCGGCGGGCGTCGGGGCGGTAGTCCAGCAGCGGGTCCCACGGCCTGGTTTGGGCTTGCCAGCCGGTCAGGCGGGGCAGGCGGGGTAGGTCGGCCGCGTCGCGTGCGTACAGGAACGCCAAACCCGGCTGGCCGCACAGGTACTTGCTGGCGTTGGCCACGAGGAAGTCGCAACCCCATTCGGTCACGTCGACCGGCTCGACGCCGACGGCCTGGCACGCGTCGACCAGGACGGCGGCGCCAGCGGCGTGGGCCGCCTGGACGATCCGCGCCACTGGCAGACGCGCACCATCTCGGTAGGTCGCCGCAGGCACCGAGACCAGCCCGGTCTGCTCATCGAGCGCTGTGATGTAGTCGTTGACGGTCGGCGCCCTGTCGGTGGAGTTGGCGTACACGACTTGGGCACCGCGCGGTGCCTGTGCCTGCCACACATGCCCGACACCGGGAAAGTCGGCGGGCGTGGCCAATATGCGGGGCCGCTCCCACCAGACCAGACCGGAGGCGACCTGGTACACGCCGACCGAGACGTTCGGAACGAGCGCGACTTGGTCTTTGCGGGCACCGATCAGCGTGGCGAACAAGGCACGTGCCTGATCCGCCTCCCGCTCGAAGTGCTCCCACGCCCGACCGTGGTCCTGCAGACGCAGCATGGCCCCGAGCGCCGCCGCGACGGCGGCCGAGCGCGGCGGCCAGCTGCAACTGGCCAGGTGTACCACACGGTGCAGCGCCGGAAACTGGCGACGGAACGCGGCCGAGTCGGTCATCGCCTAACCCCGCGCGCCCGCCGCCGGCGTCGCCAGCGCCGACGGCCACAGCTCGGGAAACAACCGCTGCCCGGTCAACGCGCTGAGGGAATCGACGGGCATGCCCTGCGTTCCGACGCCTCCCGCACCCACCAAACGGGCCGCGAGCAGGTGGTGGTGGTGCCGCCATATGCTGACCTGGCAGTCCAAGTCGAGCAGCACTCGAACGAGGCGGAACGCGGCCGGGTCGACAACACCGCCCGCTTCGAGGCGGGCGCCGCCGCCGGCCGCGAGAACCGGTTGGAGCACGCCGCGCAGCTCGCGGGCCGCCTCGCGAAGTGCGCGCCAGCCCGGCGATTGCGCACCGCTGCCATCTTTCAGAACCGCACGAATGATCGCGAAGTCGTGGGGAGTGATCGTGGTGAGCAGCTCCAGCCCACCGGTGAGCAGGGCGATGACCCGGCATACTCGACCCAGCAGGTCCCGCGCATCGTCCAAGCCGCCGGCGGCGATCCTCGCGGTCGCCGTGGCGGCCTCGCCGCTGGCTTGCAGCAACCACAGCTCGTGGACCTGGTGCACAGTCCGAAACAGGGCCTCGTCCCGGTGCGCGAGCTGATCCGTTGGCATGCGCAACGACGACAGCAGGTCTGTTCGCATGTAGCGGCCGTACTCGGATGTCGGCGGGAACATTTGAGCAGAGTTCCGCGTGTCCGGCGGAACTGTTCGCTCGGCTGGCCTATCAAGAATTGATGTCATGTGCTTTCCTCCTATGTGCAAGTCATCAGTGGACGGCCATACGAATACGCCGTCCGCGAACAGCGACGAGCAGGTAGCTCCAACGGATACGACCATCCCCTCCCAAACAGGGATCCGGGCGATCGTGGCCCCTCACGAGAAAGTCTTGCGCCGATCAGTTGCTAGCGGAAGTTGACATCTGGTTGACAACTCGGACCGGTGCTCAGATCTGGCGATCCGCAAAGGACGCAGCGCTATCGGCAGGCAGTCGGTGCGCAACCAAGCCAGCCTTCACTACGAGTGATTGTGCGGTCGCCGCATAGGCCCGAATAGCTCCTTGCCGAACCTCGGGAGCCCAGACCGTTTTCAGGTCTGGCATCGGCGAACGCGTCGGCCGCGACGAAATACCCAAACCCGTGATTGGCGTGGACGCGCCAATGCCTCCGGCCGCGCGTTTGCGGAAGTTGGAAGCGGTCGGCGACATTGGCGCCACCCACATGCCTCGATGCCCTGCGTGGGGCGGAGGGCCGCGTGCGAGCGCTGCGCTTCCCGCCGCATCGCCGCACGCCATCGGGGTGCCGGTCGGCTGGAGCCTGCGGTGGGGCGGCGTTGCCGGGTGACCGCCTATTGGCGCCGCGAGCCGAACGCCGAACCAAAACCGTCGATGATGGACCCGGCAAGGGAATCGATGGTCCGAAGCGGCGTTCGTGATCACCAACCAAGCATTACCCGGAACGCCTCCCACCGGAAGTTGACATTAGGTTGACATCTTCGCCGTCTGGAAGACGACGTCTGACCGCAGAGGGCGAAGCAAGGTTGGTCTCGACTGGCCTGCGTGGATAAACACCCACGTTCCGAGTGGTCTATCTAAAGAGCTGGCCGGAAGGGCGCGTGCTCGGTACGTGCGCGTCTAGTGAAATGGCCGCGAACCGGAAACGCCGTCAGTGTCGCTCGACGAGAATGGGTAGCCTGACAAGGCCGCGACTTCGGAATGAAGGACGCCATTGGAGCGCTCCGGGGGCACTTTCCAGCTCGATTCGCGGATACCGGTCGATGAGTGCACCGATTGCCGTTCGTATCGTCGTCCGGGCCAGAGCGGCACCGAGGCAGTAGTGAGCACCGTGCCCGAACGCCAAGTGGGTGTTGTCGGTGCGGTCGAATCGGAGCGTGTCCGGATCTTCAAACGCGTCGGGATCGCGGTGTGCCGATGCCAGGCCGAGCAGGACGGTGTCCCCCGCGGGCACCCGCACAACGCCGATCTGGACGTCATCGAGGGCGAAGCGTCGAATCGCGTACGGGTTCGGCCCGGTGAAGCGGAGGAACTCCTCCACCGCCACCGGTAGCAGGCCGGGCCTTGCTCGCAGAGACGCCAGATGGTGCGGACGCTCCAGCAGCGCCAAGACGGCGTTGCCGATCAGGTGGGCCGTCGTTTCGTGTCCCGCGAGAAGCAGGAGAAAGGCCAGTGACGTGAGCTCGTCCTCGCTGAGCCGGTCCCCATGATCCCTGGCGGTGACCAGCGTGCCCAGCAGGCTCGTCGCGTGCCGGCTGCGCGCGTCGTTCACAAGAGCACGAACCAAGGCATCGATCTGATTCACCGCCTGCCCGACCGTGAAACGGTCGGTGCTGTGCGGAACGAACAGCGCCTCCGCCCAGCCCTGGAACGCACCGAGTGCGCCCTGGGGGACCCCGAGCACGGTGGCGATGACATGAAGCGATAGCGGGAAGGCGAACTCGCCGACGATGTCGATGCGTCCGTCGGTGTCCGCCGCGGCGAGCAGGTCGACGGTGTGTCGTCGGATCGACGGCTCGAGGCGGCGCAGGCGGCGGGGGGTGAAGGCCGTCGACACCAGTCGCCTGACCCTGGAGTGCTGGGGCGGGTCCATGTTGAGCAGATTGGCGTCGAGGGCGGGCGGAAGGGGCAAGCCGCGGTAGCCGCTTCGCGAGTTGGTTTTGTCCAGCGATAGGCGTGGATCGACAAGGCAGCGACGGACGTCGAGGTACCGGGTGACGAGCCAGGCCGCCGACCCGTTGGGAGTGACCGCCCGGTGGATGGGTGCCCTGCGGCGCCAGGTCGCGTAGGAGGGGAAAGGGTCGGCCATGAACGCCGCGTCGCCGTGCAGGATCAGTGGCTGTCTCGTCAACGTGTGCTCCGCGAGGACGCGGCGTTCGCCGCTGTACGGCGACGGCTGTCGGCGGTGCGGACAGCCGTCGCCACGATGGGTGAGACGTCGAAGGCGTGAGCGACCTTGACAAGGTACGCCGTCTCGCCTACGACATCTTCGGCGCCGGTCGGTTCGTGGTCGGCGGCGCGCCGAGGCTGCATCGATTCCCCTGCGGCCATCGAGTCGAGTGCCGAACGCAACAGCGATGCTTCGATTGCGGCGACGAGGTCGTCGCCCTCGATGCCGGCCTGTTCGCCGAGGCTACGCGCGATCGTCGCGACGTTGTCATCGAAGTACGGACGAAGGCCGAGCATGCCGTCCCGGATTTCCACCACCCGGCGGGTGAGCCGGAACTGCAGATCGCGTGGATCCCAATGGTCAAGGCGCCGGGATCGAGGCGGATCGAGCGCGATCTGCGGACTCGCGGTCACCAAGGCGTGCCACAACGGGTACAGGCTCCGGTAGTCGTGGTGCCGGCGCAGCCACCGCAGCGCCCGGGACACGTACGGGCCCCAGGTCGGGATCGTCAGGCCGGTGATCGTGAAGATGACCCCGCCGCCGGCGCCCACTTGCGCGAGGATCTCCCACTGGTGCGGGTCGGCGCCGAGCCGGGCACCGACGATGTCGGCCGCACGGGCCACACCGTAGACCAGGCCGAGGGTCCCGCCCACACAGGTGAGATAGAGGCCCCGACGAAGCCACGGCCGTCCGGCCACCGGCGCGTAGTGCAGCCCCAGCCGGATGATGTCGACCCTCCCGACCATGTACGCGCTCAGATACAGCAGCAGGTAGACCGAGTACACCGGCAGGCCGGCGTAATGGGCGACGAAGTCCCGGGTGCGTTGGTCGTTCGCGTCGGCGAGCAGGAACAGCGTGACCATGCAAGGAAGCACGAGGACGCCGACGATCAACCGCCAGCGCGCCCGACGCCACGCGTCGGTGGCCGGGTATGCCCAGAACAGCAGCATCAACTGAATGCTGACGGTGTAGCAGATGACGCAGCACTGCGAGATCAGCACCGCGATGTTCTTGGTGCCGATCAGGTCGTCGACCGTCGCGTAGACCGGCGGGATGACCAGCGTAAACGTCGTGGCGATGAACGCGAACGCCAGGCACAGGGCCACACCTGCGGGCTCTCGTCGGCCCCGGCGCAGGCTCGGAAGCTTGAACAGCAGTGCGGCCCAGGCTAACGCGGCGTCGATCGGGTAGAGGACGTCGTTGACGGTCTTCATCCGGGTTGGTCTCCTTAGCCGTTGCCGAGTACGTGCCGGATGCGCATGATCACGCCGGCTGCCTCGGCCGGAATCGTCCACTGGGGTGTCGGCGCCCACTGCGTTGCCCGGCGCAGGATCAGCGAGGCGATGAGCTCCGCCGTACGTTCCTCCTCGGCCGAAAAGTGGGTGCGGCCGAGCATCCTGGCCACGACGTCGGGGTCCAGGTCAGGCACCAGGAGGCGGGCCGCGTCACGGTCGTCCACAGTGGTGGGGACGTGTTGGGCGACCAGGTGGCCCAGTTCGTGAAGGATGATCAACCGTTGGTGCAGCGGTGAGGTGAGGCGCTCGAAGAGGATCATGTCGTGTTCGTCGGTGGCGATCCACACCCCGCATGGAGCATCGGTGGGCATCGCCATGGGGCACAGCAGTATCCGCCGGTCCAACTGCTGGCCGACGCGTTGGCAGAGCAACTCGATGTCCAACGGTGTGGGTATGTCCAGGGTGGCGACGAGCCGTTCGCAACGCTGTCGCAGGGTGCTCCTGCCAGCCACGGGTTCACCCCCTGATGTCCACACACAAATGATCACGATTGGGCTCCCGTGGGTTGTGTCCCGGATGGAAGCTGGATCGGTTCTGAGTCGACGCCTCACCCGATCGCTGGAGGGTCGCTTTCTGGTCAACGCGTTCGTGACGAGACGGGGCCTTCGCCTACATCACCTATCGATGGCTGTCGTCGTCGGGCAGGCCCTCGAGCTTGCGGGCTTGGGCTATCAGTTGGGTGATCGCCGCCAGCGTGTCGGAGGACAACCCGAAGGCGCGCAGCGCGAGTCTGCGCACGCCGTGGTCGCGCATCACCGCGATCAACTGCAGTTGGCGATCAACATCCTTGGCAGTGGTCCGATCGGTGAAGTAGTTCGTCGGAACCCCGAAGAAGTCCGCCAGTCCGTGGAGAACCTTGATACCAGGGTTGTCGCTCTGTCCGTTCCGCAACTGCCACACATAGGTGTGCGACGCACGGACGCCCTTTGCGCGCAGCGCGACGGCCACCTCCTCGTAGGTGTGCTCGCGTCCGTCCGGACCGCGGACGGTCTTGAACAGGTGATCAAGTCGCTGCGCGATCGGTGACTGGGCGGCTGACTCCTCCAGCATCGTCGTCCCCTGCTCTCTCGAAGGCACGCCAGGTTGCGCCTCATGTGCTACCGCTGGGACCTGAGACAGCCCGGCTGTCATCGGCGCCACGGTGGTACCCGGCGATAGCAGTCACGGGCGGCGCTGCCGAAGGCAAGGTCTCTCGCTCGACGTCC
The DNA here is from genome assembly GCF_042433955.1 of Phytohabitans kaempferiae. Classification (NCBI taxonomy): domain Bacteria; kingdom Bacillati; phylum Actinomycetota; class Actinomycetes; order Micromonosporales; family Micromonosporaceae; genus Phytohabitans; species Phytohabitans kaempferiae. The sequence goes on from NZ_JBHLUH010000059.1 coordinate 39,351, forward strand.
AGAATGGACTCGTCGATACCCAACGCTGCCGCCAAAACCTTGCGGTTCTGCCGGTCGGGCAGGTGCTGCCCCTGCTCCCACCGCGAGATCATCGATTTCAATGAGGCAGGTTTTGGCAAGGTGAAACCCTGCCTGGCCGCCGCCTGCTGCATTCGACGGATCAGATCCCGTTGCGTCCACCCCAGACGCCGGCGGCGCTCCCGGAGGACCTGGGCCGGCGAGCACCGACCCGAAACACCGGTCGGCGGCGGTTGTGCTGTTCTGCTGCGCATGCCTACTCCTACAACTGGACACGATCGGGGAGCAGCGACCGCACCGATGGCTCTGAGGGAAGACCCGATTCCGCGCGGCAACCAGCCGATCGCACCTGGCAGGTGCTGGACCCAGCGACGACACCCCCTTTCCGCCTCATGGCGCGAACTCCGTCCCCGCGACCATCACCACAGCGACGTCGGCCCCTGCCAAACGCTGGGCTTCCACATGCCGTCCTCGTTGGTCCCGGCGGCAGCACCATGGCCGTGGTCGACTCAGACGAACCGGGCGACGTCGCGCTCTCTCGACGCCGAGTGGACCCAGGCGGGCCGCCGCGCCGTCAACCGTGCACGGCATCGGCCCATCCGGCGAGGGCGGTCACCGACCCGCCGGCCTGCGCCCGTTTAGCTGAGGGGTGTATCCACCACCGAGCGCCATGTACCTCCCTCGTGCGACCAACCATCCCTGTTGGGTCGGATCTGTTCCAGATAGCTCACGATGGAACGATCCTGAACCAGACTTCGCGATGCTATCTATAACGCTCGCGCAGGTCAACACTTGTTCCACTTCGGGCTCCCGTGGAACAATCTCGTACCAACCAGTTGGGGGAGGAGCGCCAAAGGATGCGTGGCGACACGGATGCCGACGGCTCGATGTTCGCGGCCCGACTGGAAACCCTGCTCGCGACGCGCGTCGACCCCGAAACTGGGCGGGCCTGGACCACCCGGGCCGTGTCCAAGGCGTTGTTGCGGTACGGACATCAGATCAGCCACGTGAGGGTTGGGCGGCTCAGGTCGGGCGAGAGTTCGGCGAATCCCGAGGACATCGAGGCGTTCGCTCGGCTGTTCGAGGTGCCGGTGAGCTACTTCTTCCCTGGCCTGGAAGATGACCCGGAGGAGCGGCGGCTCCGCGCGGCGATAGCCCGAGACCCGCAGCTGCGGGCCATCGCCATGCGGCTGGCCGAACAGGGGCCGATGCCGAAGCGCACCGCCGATGCGATTCTGCACATCCTGGAGCAGGTCCAGGTGCTTACTGGCTCCAGCCCGGTGGACGAGCCGCCAGCCGATCAACCGCACGGCGACTGACCTGGCCGATAGGCATTGGTCTTGTCCGCCTCGAGACCTATGAGGAGTCGCGATGCCCGACGATGTCAGTGACTGGGCCGACGAGCCACGCCGGGACAGCGTGGCAAGCTCTGCCCGAGTCTATGACGACCTGCTGGGCGGCAAGCACAACTTCGGAGCCGATCCCATGGTCGACGACGCGATATCCCAGGCGATGTCATGGGTCGCCCTGCAGGCCCAGCCAACCGGTGATTCCTTCGCCGCAGTGAAGGTTCAAGGGCCGACCAGGGCATCCGCCAGGTCCTCGACATCGGTTCCGGTATCCCGACCGCTGGCAAGGTGCACGAGATCGCGCAGCAGCATCACCGGGAACCCGGGTCGTGCACGTCGACATCGACCCGGTGGACGTCGGGGAATCCGTCAGGCTCCTGGCCGACTCGCCGCTGGCGACCGCGATCGGCGGCGACCTAACTCGGCCAGAGCAGATCATCCACGAGCTGGGCTCCGCCGAGCTGCGCGCCCTGATCAACCCGGCAGAGCCGCTCGGGCTTCTGCTCATCACGGTCACGCACGTCAGTACCAGGGCACAGGCACGTCGCTTCTTCGGCGGCCCTCCGCTGGCTGTCGGGGGCCAGTTGGCGTTCCCCGGGTATAGCCAGGTCGCGGGTGACGCTTGGACTGGGAAGACCGCCTATTCAACCGTCGCCAGTTCGTCGTGAAAACACCGTCGGATGGTCATGACTCTCACTGTCCGTGGTTGCCCGGGGCGTAGCTGGTCAGTGCCGCGGAGGTCACCGACTCCTCGCCGGGCCCGAGGAGCTCGCCTTCCGGCACGTCGTGGTGACGCCGAATTACCTCGGGGGACGCGTCGGCGAGGATAGGCCAAGAAGTCGGCCGTCTCGCGCCTTCTCCGGTCGACCGGTCTACTCCTCCGCGTCGGGGACGCCGAGCATGGCTCGCTCGGCCGCAGCGGTCTGCTCGTCGCCAGTGTTCTCGGCGGTGGGCATCAGCAGGACGGTCTCGTTGCCTCTGAGCCACTGGTAGGACCAGGTGTAGTCCACGTCGATGCTTTTCGCCCAAGGGAACACCGACGGAGCCAGGCTGCGCACTGCCGCGATGAAAGAGGCGACTGCGGTGTCGATCCGCTTGACGCGGACGTTGGCGGGCAGGCCGGGGGGCACGCGCAGCTTGAAGGTGATCGTAAGGACTCGTGGACTCGCCATGTTCTCTTCCTTTCGCCGTTATCTCGCTCAGAGTAAAAGATCTCCGCGAGATTTAGCAATGTCCCGCAGCCAGTTTCCCGACTATCACCGTCCGTGGCCGCAGCTTGGCTGCGGTCGGCGGGTCGGCAGGTCACCGGTGGCGGTCTTGCGCACGCCGGCGTTCTGCGCGGTCGTGGTGACCGATCCCCTGCGGCATGGCAACCGAGGCAGTACGGGTGGCGGAACGTCGGGGTGGCCGCTAGCTGACCCGCCGCGGCTGGTGTCAGTGCTTGCGAGGGCACGGAGTCCTGGTCTTCAGAGGCGCACCATCAGCCGGATGCTGGGCTTCTCGATCACCTTGCCGACTGAGGGCTGCGGTGCCGCTTGGCCGGGCCTCGCGGCGACGGGCACCCCGTTCTGAGTTGTGCGGTTTAGTCCGACGCTGCGCTCCCTGGTCATCCCTCGATACGTCGACGTCGTTTGGTGGATCTCTCCGCCGATGACCCCGACCAGATCCGCGGGGCCGATCCCGTCAACGTCTTCGAGCGGGCGGATAGAGGGGTACGGGCATTTGAGCCCAAATATTCTGCGGAATGTCCCAGGTGGACAGCTAGCTGAGCAGTGCGGATGACGCTGCGCAGCGCTACGGCTACCAGAACGATGTTGCCGTGCGTCACCGCCTGCGGCATAGGCTGTGTCCGGCCCGTAGTCCGGCGCTCGAGCGACGCCGCCCTTGTTGCAGGGGCGGCGTCCAATGTGCCCACTAGGCTGTGGGCTGCAACGGCGTGACCGGTAGGTCGATCGGGCGGAAGAGGCTCCTCGCATCCCGCGGGGGTGAGGACACCCCCCCAAGCCCCTCGATCGAAGGGAGCGCATGTTGTGCGCTTTACCTCGCCGGACTTTGCGCCGGCGTTCTCGCAAGATCCGGCCGGAGCGCATTACCTGGCAGAAGGTCGGAAGCCTCGTCGCCGTGATCCTTCGGATCACGGCGGCCGTCCTCGCGGTCTACACCGCGTCCGGCGGCTGCGGGCCGGTCTGACCCAGGGACCTGGCCCTATAACGCGGCGTAGCCCCGCCTAACCGGCGAGGCCACGACGCTTACTTCGTAACAACGGTGCGGGTTCTCACCCGGGGTAGCCGCCCCATGAGGGTGGGGGCCCGCATCGTTCATCTCTGGTCCTGCGCGGTTGCGCCATTACCTGGGTACGGGCAACGTTCGCACGAGCGCATCTTGGCACACCAAATCCGCAGTATCCACACTTTGGGCTGGAAGATAAGTCGCTTGGCGACCACGTGCAACAGGGTCTGACCTGGGAAAACGCCGAACAACCTGGGAAATGAATTTCTTGGAGAACCCCCTTCGCAACCACATTGGGCCCAAGTGCGCCGAAGACTCAATGCTGCGTCCAGGGTGCGACAAGATCGCCGCCCTCGATGGCGTACCGTCAGGCCCATGATCGCCGATGACGAGTTGGCCCTGGCCATCGAGGGCCGGCCGCATTGCCGACCGGACGGCGAGCACGCCGCGATCTATCAGCCGCCCGGCGCCGCCGGGCACGTTAAGCTCCGCCGCATCGCCTAGCCCGTCCGTGCCAGTAAACGGTGGGTCATCTCGACCATCAAGGGCGGGCGGGCCACCCGCACCCTGGCCTGCGGCACCGCCGCCGAAGCGGTCAAGTTCGCCGAGCGTGCCCAGCTCGCGTGACAGACACGCTGCGCTGCTGACAGATCACCACAGCCCTTGAACAAGATCGACTGACAGGGGCTGTTGGGCCCGGTTGGGCTGCCCGGCAGCAGGAGTGGGAGACCCGCGAGATCGGCTACACCCTGTCGGGCCTGCGACCGCGGGCATCTCATCGACTACCGGCGCTGTACCGAGGTGCCCACGCTCGCCGACCGGCTCACCGCGCTCCGCGCCCGGGCTGGCTGCCGGCGTCGACGATTTCGCGGAATGAAGCCGCCGATGTGATCACGCGGGGGACGCGACGGAACGCGTGCGCCGAAACCGCCGAAAGGGGTCGTAAGCTGACAACCAAAACCCCGGCGGCGTACCCACAAGGGGCAGGGGCGACCGGGGTCTACGCAGACCAGGATACAGGGAGCGATCTCGTGACGCCAGCGGAACTCGCCGTTCTGGAGAGCCGCTTGTCCACGGAGAGGCTCGCGCCGTACCGCGCCGTGACTGGTGGTGACGTGCGATCGGCGCTGCGGCTGTACGAGTGGAACCGGGAGGTCGGCGCCGCGTTCGGCGCGACCTTGGGCGACCTGGAGGTGGTGCTGCGCAACGCGATGCACGACCAGCTCACCGCCTGGTCCAACATGGCGGACGGCGAGCCTCGCTGGTACCTGGATCCGGGCCGGCTGCTGACCGGTGACGCGCTGGACGACATCGCGAAGGCGCGGCGCCGGGCGACCCGCAACGGCCGGCCGGAGGCGCCGGGCCGGGTGGTGGCCGAGCTGAGCTTGGGGTTCTGGCGGTATCTGCTGGCTGGCCGTTACGAGCGAACCCTGTGGCTGCCCTGCCTGCGGCAGGTATTCCCAGGACTGCAGGGCCGCGGTATGCGCCGCGACGTCAACGACGCCGTGCGTGATCTTCACCTGCTGCGCAACCGGATCGCACATCATGAACCCATCCACGACCGGCCGCTGAAGGACCTGCACGCCACGGCGATGAGCGTCGCGGACTGGGTATGCCCGGTCAGCCGGCGGTGGATCGAAACCCGGTGCCGGGTGGCGGCCCTGCTGGCCAGCCGGCCCTGACCAGCCAACCGGTCTGTTGGCCGGTCCGGTACCTGGCCTGTGGTCGGCTGCGCCTGGCCCTCGAACTGCCGGCCCTTAGCCGGCCCGCCCACACCCAACACGGGCACCGGCCGGATCCCGACACTCCCCACAGGGGGAGTCATTGTCCACGGGGGAGGGATGTTACGGGTTAGCCGAAGCGCTACGGGTAGCGCCCGCCCGGCTCGTACGGCCGCCAGTCGCCGTGCCTGGTGATCTTGCGGGCGTCACGGCCCAGGCTCGTCTTGCGCATCGCCACGTGCCGCAGCCGCTCCACAGCCTCGCGCAACGCCGCCGCGGCCTCCGGCCGGTCCGGCCACCACTGGCCCAGGATCGGGCCAGTGGTGGCCACTACAGCCGCCAGCGGCGCGTCGCCTGGCAGGTCGGCCAGGGCCTTGCCCACCGCAGTCGCGGTGGCGTAGGCGTCGCGGTCCATCGGCCCGTGCGGCCAACCCTCGCCGCGCCGCCACACGTCGGCCAGCTCGAGCACCGCGGCCGCCGCCGCCCGGACCTGTTCGGCCAGCTCCGCGTCCGTGACGGCCGCCAGCTTCCGCATCGACTCGGCGGCCCTCTGCGGGTCGTAGGTGCCACGGCTCACCCGATCACGGTAGCGGCTGGTAACGGAGGCGTTGCCAGCCTCTGACCAGGGCCGCAACGCTCCCGCTAACAGGTTCGCCAACGGGTGGAAGCGGGCTCCGCCAGGGCGGCAAGCCGCTCCCGGTGCCAGAACCTGAGCGCGTGGAGGGCGGCTTGCCGGGGCGCGTCGTACCAGTAGCCTGTAGGTTCGTGCGGGTTCGGGTCGGCGGGGTGAGGGCTGCGCTGGCTGCGGCGCTTGGCTGCGCTACGCATGGTGGCGTAGCGGCGAAACTCAATTTTTCTAACTGCGCTGCTCGCGGTGAGGACGTCAAGCCCGCGGATCAGGGCCGCCTCGTCGTGACGGAACGGCCCAGCGAGTTCCTCCAGGAAGTTCAGCGTCGCGTGGAAGCCGATCGGTCGGTAGAGCTAAACGCACGAACGCAGTGCCGATACCCGATGCTGATAGGGCAACGCCGGATCGCGTACCCGGCGGGCGTACACGCTGAAACTCACGCCGATGAGACTAACCAGAGATAACCCAGAGCCACACTGCGTCAGCTCCCGCGGCCAGATAGATCCCCTCTAACTGGCCGCCCCGGGGACATCCAGCGGCTCTGATCCACTTCTTCTTCTTGTGGAGGGGCGACGGATAGTCACGTTCGGTGTGGCATGACGGCGAACCGTGTTCGAAGGCGATCATCTACCCAGGACAGTCCTGTCTCATCTGGTGCCGATGTGCGATGCATTTCGGAGGGTCGGAGGAGCGCCAGCAGGCGCACCTCCGGGTGCCCGCATCGCGGGGTTGAGGCGTCGGCGCAACGTGGTCCCGATGTGGCCGAAGACCCGTTGACACCCGACGTTCCGCTCCTCAATCTGATGACGATTGGGTCATGAGGGAAGGACCGGTGTGTTACTGAACGACAACCCGACCGACGGCGTCGCCAACGACCGCTTCGGTTTCGCGGCTCATGCGGAGGTGCTCTGTCGTGCACTGCGCCGTAGTCACTCGCTGCCCTTGACCGTCGGGGTCTTCGGAGCCTGGGGCACAGGAAAGTCAAGCTTTCTCAACATCTGCCGCAGCATGCTGAATGCCCAGGGTGTGCCGACCGTCATGATCAATCCATGGAAGTACGACCAGCGGGACGAGGTGTGGCACGCGGTACTGCAGGCAATCTTGAGCGAGATTGAAGATGGCCTGCGCAAGCGAGACAAGGAGGACGGGGCGACCAAACAGACCCTGCGCCGGGCTGGGGAGATCGCCCGCCAGCTCGGGAAGTCCGTGTTGTGGCTGGCCGCGCGTAAGGTCGCCGCCCCGTTGACAGCGGGGTTTGTTACAACTGCCGACCTCGATGCTATGGCCGCGCGCTGGGCTGCCCGCGACTCGCACGAGTACCTACATGTCAATCGGTTCGAGCACGAGTTCGCAGAGCTTGTTCAGCTATACGGCGAGGGGCAGCCGTTGGTCATCTTCATCGATGACCTAGATCGTTGCACGCCCGATGCTGCGGTAATGGTTCTGGACTCACTAAAGCTGTTTCTCGGCGAATCGTCATGCGTCTTCATCCTTGCGATGGATCCGAAGGTCATAGGTGAAGCAGCGGCGGCACGGTTCGGTGGCAACCTCCTGCGGGGACGACAATATCTGGAGAAGCTCATCCAGTTGCCGTACTACCTCCCCGCGATCACCTTCGAGTCCATCTATGTGCAGATGCGCGACGACGTATCAGTCGAGACCAATGACCGTGCGCTTTGGGAGATGGTGCGTCATGCCTATGGCTCCAATCCGCGAAAGATCCGGCGCTTCATCAATGGGCTAAATCTTGCGGGCGACATGCTCTCGACCCCCGAAGAAGCGAAGCCCTCACCGCAACGAGTCTGGTATGCAGCGGCACTCCTAATCATGCGCGCAGAACACCCATGGTTCTTCGAACAACTGCTGGTCGATCCAGACCTATGGAAGCGATCGGTGAACGAGCCCGCTACGAAGGATGACACCGAAGAGGCAACAACCATTCGCGGCTTTCTGAGCGCGATTCATCAGCAGGACAACCGCCTGGATTTCCCCGGCCCACCCAGCGCAGACGAGATCAAAGTCCTGACACATGTGATCATTGCGGCCGGAGGCGCGCTTACCGGGCTGAATGATCTCACTGACGGCGACGTTGAAGAGTAGTACCAAAGAGATGGCTCGATACTTCGTCGGAATCGACGTCGGCGACGGTGAAAGCTGTCTCGCGTGGACCTCACGGGAGTCTAGCGAGATCCACGTCTTTCGCCGCCGTAACCGTGAACAGAGCATCCTGACCGCAGTGGCTTTCCGCGACTCGGGCTCAACCGACCCCAACTCCGCCACCCATACGATCGATGACTCCAAAATTCAGGTGTTGATTGGAGAGGATGCTGTCGGAACGCCCGGCACGTCAAACTTCACCGTCAACTTCAAACGCCCGCCAACAACCGACCCGAGCACGTTGGCTCCTGTCGCCCATTTCGTCACCGCACTCTTGGCTGAGTTCTTCAACGAGCATCCTCAGATTCGCGACGACTGTGTCATCTATGTCGGCCATCCCACGGGCTGGAGTGTCATAGACGTAGACGCCTACCACTCAAGCCTGCGCGGAATCGCCACAGACCTTCGACTAATGCCGGAATCACAATCGGCGCTCCTGCACGCCCGCGACCGAGCCGTTGCTGACACCGACATCGACAAGGTGCTTGTCGTCGATATTGGATCGTCAACCATCGACTTCACCTACGTTCAGGATCTGGAGCCCTTCAACCTTGACTGCGGAGCAACCTTCGGTTGCCGCGACCTCGATCTAGCGATGTCTACCAAAGTTCGAAACACATTGCGCCACAACAAAAGGTTTGCCGCCGCACTCCAGGCCGAGGATGCGCAGGACTTCTTACTCCTCGCGTGTAGGCGAGTCAAGGAAGCACGATTTAGTGGCGCTCAGGCACAAATTTGGGACCTCCGGCAGGTCAACAACAAGGAATTTGGCCCTATCGTCGACAAGGCGTGGTCAGCCCTGAGTACCATTGACATGCACTCTTTGATCAACGAGCCAGATGGGTGGCGCGAACGATTCGCCCAAGAGTTGACATGTGTTCGCCGTAAGCTTGGGACCGAGCCGAGCCGAATCATCCTTACGGGCGGGGGTTCACGTATGGCCTTCACCAAAGATGTATGCCGTGAAATCTTCCCCGCCACTCTGGTCGAGGAGGACGACGAACCCTCGTTCTCCGTGGCGAGAGGACTGGCCAGCAACGGCCGCCATGTCGCGCGGCTTACGGCCTTCCGCCGCGATATGGCCGCCCTGCTCGAGGAGACGACCTTCGTGGCGATCATCGAGCAGGCCGTGAAAGACTACGCCACGTCTATTCGGCGAGAGCTTCGAAAACAAGCCATCCGCGCCCAGGCATTCCCGCTCCGGGCCTTGCGGGGGAGAAACCGCGAAGCCCTGCATGCGGCGATACAACCCATCCTGACCGAGTTTGTCCCGTCACTTGCCGCCCGCCTTGCCGACTGGATTACTGACGCGAGTAAGGAGATTTGTGTCAGGTACGGTCTGGACACACAGCGCTTCGCGATTGCTTTCGCAATGCCCGCCGTCGTCTCCGACGACCTCGTCCGACAGTTTCGTCTCCTTGCGATCAATGCCCAGAGCGCCTGGATGCTCAACGCCTCGTACTACAAGCTCGCGACACCAAGAATCATGGCCGGGGCGATGACGGTTAGCGGAATTCTCATCGCCGACTACCGCATCCGCCGCGCCGTCCGAGAGGCATGTTCACCGGAATTCGTCACGGGACTTATCGACGACGTTCGCGCATCGCTTACACCTCAGATCGACGCGGCGGCCTCAAGCGCTGGGCGCTTTCTGCATGCTTGATGTGTCCACGTCCTCCTGTTCAAGCACGTTGACCGGCTGGATTTGTAGACCTACACCTGCGGTCGCGGGCAGCACCTCGCGCCGGGTGGTATCAGCCGGTTACGGCTCTGTCGCGCCGTCCTCACCATCAGTCCCGCGCGGCAACGGCCTTCTATCCGTAACGGCGGCATGTCGCAGGCGCGCCCTCGTCATCGTGGGCGTGGTGGCCGGCAACGGGCGCGGCGGGTGATGTCGCGGACGCTTGTGGCGGTACCGGCGGCGTGCTGGCCGGTGTACCACGGCAGCAGTTCCGATCCAGCTGGCCGGTAACACGCTGGCGAAGCCGATGGCTGGTCTTCCAGGACCGGTGGCGACCCGAGGCCACGGAGCCAGGCCACGTTCCTCAACAACCCTGAACAATCCGGAGACCGCGCGGCGGTGGCGGGTTGAAAGCGACCTGAGGAAGGTGTCGCAGAAGGCGTCGGCCGAGGACTTTGAGGTCAGCTCGCCCGCAGATCCACAGCGGTAGCCGATCGCGCTGTGTGCGGCCCAAGCTGTCTTGGCACCCCGGCGACGCCGATGGACAAACGTCGTTCCAACTCGTCGGCCGATAGCGGTGACCCGAACAGGGGACCGTGCCCGAACGGGCAGCCGAGGTCAAGCACGACCTGCCGTGTCTCGGGCTTGTCGAGGCCTTCCGCGCACACTGCCATGGTCAAGTCCTGACCGAGTCTGATGGTGCCCTTGACAATGGCGGTGGCCTTGCGCTCGCCCAGCCGTGAGATCAACGATTGATCGATCCTCAAGCCGGCGAAAGGGATCGCGTCCAGGAGCGCGAGCGACGAGGCCGCGCTACCAAACCGGTCAAGAACGAATTTGACTCCAGCCGCGTCGAGCTTGTCCAGGACCGGCTCCGGCCCAACCGGTGCAGATGGCACATCGATGATCAGAGTCGCCGGGTTCAGGCGATGCTGTGCCAACTCGGCGAGGACCATGACGGGGAACCGCGGATCGTTGATACTCGCCGGCGCCACGGCCACCTCGACCTGGACCGGGTGTCCACGGGCGCGCCAGAACTTCAGCGCGGCCAGCGCCTGCCGCAACAACACCTTCGTGAAGGAGTGTGCGTGGTACTGCGCGGCCACCGTCCACCAGGTCGCTGTGGGCAGGACTCCACGTTGCGGGTGTCTCCACACTGGTGTGGCCCGGGCGGCGACGATATCGCCGGTAGCCAGCCGGATGATCGGTTCGTACCGCACCTCAATGTGCCCGGCAGCGACGGCGTCGGGGAACTGTACGGCTAACTCTAGGTTCAGTGCGTCCGCCGTGTCGTTGTCCGGGTCGAACACGGTCAACGCCCTGCCAGCGCGCTTGGCCTGGTACATCGCGACATCAGCACGCCGCAGCAGCTCGCTGACATCGATGCCCCCAGAGGTGACGGCGAGCCCGGCGCTGCCGCGGATGGGTATCTGCACGCCGTCGACCTGCGCGGACTGGCATACCGCGGCATGGATCTGCCGCGCGCGATGGGTGGCGGCCTCGGCGCTCAACCCAGCGAACAGCACCGCGAACTCGTCGCCGCCAAGACGCGCCACCAGTTGACCATCGACCGTCGCGGCCTGCCGGAGCCGGGCCGCCACCGCCACCAGCAGGCGGTCGCCGGCTTCGTGGCCGAAGGTGTCGTTGACGGCCTTGAAACCAGTCAGGTCCAACAGCCACAACGCGGTCCGGCCGGAGCTCAGCAGGCGTGATGCTTCGCTGAGCAGTCGTCGGCGGTTCGCCAGTCCGGTCATGGGGTCATGCGTCGCCTCATAGGTCAGCTGTGCCTCGACGATCGTCGCCCGTTTGCGGCCCAGCGCCGTCTCTATCGAGGTGCCAAGGGCGGCGCAGAAGATGCCCAGAGCCCGCGCGTGACGGTCCGTCAGCATCCGACGGTCAAACGTCAGCATCCGCAAGGTGCCAAGCTCGCCGGTGCCCTGGCCCGCGACAATGGCCTGGACCGTCCATTGCCGATTTCGTGCCTGACGCTCATCACCTCCCGGTCTGCCGTCGAACTCCACGCCGTCGGCCGTCGCACGGACCACCCGGTCGCCATCCAGGTCCGCCCACTGAACCTCGACAGCCTCCGCACCGAACCAGTCGATCGCGCCGCGCGCCGCCGTACGTGCTGCGGCACCACTGTCCGCAACATGGAAGGCGTCAGTGATCATTGCCAGGCGTTCCCACGCCCTACGCTCACCGGTCACCGCGATGCGGTGCATACGCGCCGCGTACCCCACCAGCAAGACCAGCGGCAGCAGCAACAACAACCGACGGTCACCGGCCACCATCGCGGTCACTAGCAGCGCCAACAGGATCTGACCAGCCCTCACCGTCAGGCGGCTGGCCCAACCGGCGCGCAAAGCGTCCCGCCAAGCGGCCCCCGTCGACACAACGGCGGCCGTCGCGGACATAACCTCGGTCGACATGCCGGCCGCGACACCGGCCAGCACCACCCAGGGAACGTAGGCGGCCGCGGGTGCGCCGAACACAACCCCGTCCCGGCCGACGAACGACAGCGCCGCCACCGCAACGAGAGCGCCCACCATGTCAACACCGGCCGCGCCCAACCGCGTCGTCAACCCCCGGCGGGCCAGCACGCCGGATGTCACCGCCACGCCACAGACCACGCAGATCGCCGCCCAGGAAATCGGCAACGTAGCGGCAACGACCAACACCACAGCCGCCATCAACGACACCCTGGCGCCAGGAAATGCCGGAATCGGCAACGTACTGGTACGTCCAAGTGCCACCAACGCGGTGGCCGCCGCCAAATACATCCAATCGCCGACGGCTGGCCACGTCACCGGCAAACCGAAGTAAAGCAGGCCACCCGTCCCGCACGCCCACATCGAAGAGGCCAACCATCGCGTCCGTCCCACCACGCCCCTGACCAAAGCCCGACCCTCCCCGTCCGACCTGGACGCTCATCTACGCCGATCGAACTGATCACGATGACTTGATCGTAACCGGAATTTCATCAACTCCTCGTTCCCCAGTTTTGATAAATGATCCAACGAAGCGCGCTTGCATCGACATGTGCGATGCCGTAGTCAACCTGCTGGCAATTGGCTTCGCCGCGCCACCGACGACCGAAACCGCACCGAGCCAGCCGTTGAGATGTCAACTGTCGCCGTGCTCCCATATCAGCCACACTGAAGCCGGCCCACCCCGGTCGCGGGGCAGATGCCAGGCCCCAGGGCCTCACGAGCCGATGGAGGTGTACAACGGTGAACCGCCGCCGCGGTCTGGCACCGCTGGATCTTCCCGCCGGACCGATGCCGACGACCGCTCACGGATGGTGCTCGGTCGTCGGTGACCTGCGCGACAGGCCAATCAGGGTGGTCGAGGTCGAGGTCCCGATCGGCGGACCGTCGGGCATGCTGCTGCACCGCACCGACGAAGACCTGATCGTCGTCGCGGACGACGCCTCGCCGTTGCTGCAGAGCCACATCGTCCTACACGAACTGGCGCATTTGATTCTGGGACATCGGCAATTGGACCACCACGACTCGACGCGCGTCTCCGGTGTCCGGCGGGCCCAGGAGCGTCAGGCTGAGCAGTACGCCGAATACATGGCGTCGCTGTCAAGCGTCTCCGCAGGCCGCCGCATGAACGGTGAGCCGGCGGGCCGCCGCCACCCCGTCTGGCCTGCCGCCCGCTCAGACGCACAAGGTAGGTGGTCACGCAGCAGTCGGATCTCGACTGTCACCAGTACCGTCACGCGACACAACCTGTATCGGCGGTTGCACAGCGTCTGGCTACCGCTCACCAAGGCGGCGCCACGCTTCGTCGTGCCGATCCTCGACCCCGAACTCGACCAGCAGCTTCCGTTTCGGCACACCCGCGCGGCCTTACGCCGGCGAGTCGTACAGATACACGACGGGCTATGGCATATCCGCGGCCAACTCGACCCGGCCGTGTACGAGGAAGCACACGTCCGCGCGCGACGCGTCGGCCTGGACAAACACAGCGCCGACATCGAAGGGCTTGCCACGATGATCACCGCCGCCCTTCGACTGCCCCACCCGCTGGACGAACCCGGCGCGCGCCGCCCAACGCCGCGGCACGGGTTCAACGACGTGGACAGCGAAGCCGAACGCCTTGCCGCTGTCGCCCACGCGATCCGCCGCTCGCCGATCGTCGCCGCAACCATGGCCAGCATCGACCGTCGCAGTACAGCCCACCGTCAGCCGGCGCCCATGTAGCGATCGGCGGCCAAGCAGGGCGGCTACGACCTGCCGATCGGACGCCCCCTGACGGGATGCAGACACCGCCTACGTCGCGGCTAGGCAGGGCCGCCAGTGACGCCTCGCCGCACCAGCCCGGCGTCCGCCGAAGCTCTTACTGGTAACGACGAAGACCACTTAGATCGGCTAGCATGTCGGCCGATTCGGCGGTAGGTGCATGGCGTGGACGGAGTTGGTGCGCTTCTGCTGCCGTGTTTGCCTCGCGGCAGGACGGAGGCGACCACGGGCGCAGTTCTTCTAGCGCCCCGGCCAGCGGCGGTCTGGATGATCATGAGCGACCACGCGGTGTCGCGCTTCGGCGGTTGATCGCGCTTCCCGCGTACGCTGCCATCGTGCAAGAAAGTGACTTCCGGCGCCCGTTCGTAGGCCACTTACCTGGCTACCTTGCGGAGAACGAGGGAACGGCGCACGGGCGCCCAAGCGAGGAGGCGTACAACAGCCTGCTGGCAGAGCGCTGGCAGCAGTTGCTCGACAGCCCGGAGTCGAAGGACGAGGGGCTCCTCCAGGCGTTCCTCGAACGGCACCCATCCTTGCTGCCCGGTAGTCATACGGTTGATGGCGACTCAGGGCACCCGCCCTACCCTATGGCGGTGGTTTCGCAGCCAACGCTCCCCGGACTGAGCGCGCGGCGTCCGGACTTCCTGTGGATCGCCTGCCACAGCAGCGAGGTGTTTCCGATCTTGATCGAGATCGAGACACCGCACAAACAGTGGTTCTACGGTGACCGCGCCGAGATCCACAGCGACCTGACGCACGCCCAAGGGCAGCTCGCTGAGTGGCGTGCCTGGTTCAGCCGCGGATACAACCGCGAGCTTTTCATCGATCAGTACGGCCTTGGCACCTTCATGGGCAGCAGGAAGCTTAGCCCTCGGTTTGTGCTGGTGTATGGCCGCAGCGAGAACTACCAGGGCATAAGGCGGCGCCAGGAGAAGCGAGCAGAGCTTGCGCGCGAAGACGAGCGGTTGATGTCCTTCGACCGGCTAACGCCCTGCAAGTACAGCATTCTGTACTCGTGCGTTCGCCGGGAGCAGGACGGCTACCGCGTCCTGTCAGTGCCGCCGAGCTTGACGATCTTCAACCACGGCAAGTGGTACCACCCCTCTGTGGGCTGGCTCGAAGCGCTCGACGACTGCCCCGACATGGCGCCGAGCCGTCGCGACTACCTCAAAGAGCAGCTCGACTTACTCAGGAGGCGGCCAGACGCCTATGTCCGCAAGCTTGACAGCGGCCTGCGCGTGCGACGTCCGGAGCGGCTTTGAGGCTGGTGGCAGCTGGTAGCGGTACAGGCGGTCGGGCCGCCTGTACCGCCACACGACTAGGAAGCGCCGCCGTAGCCGGGCTGGACGCGCCGACGTGCTGGCCGCCGTCGCGGATGCGAGTGACGCGCGTTGCAGCATCGCGATGGCCGGCGTCACGCGGTCCATCGCCTCGGCCGGAAGCTCTGGTGCGGAAGACGACGAGCCGCTGCAGCCGCCGCAGCACCAGGTGCAGCGCAGGCCACAGCCCGGCCTTCGTCCATTCAATGAAACGGCAGTACGCGGTGGCGCGGGTGACGGCGAACATCGCCTGGGGCAGCTTCCACCAGGAGCAACCGGCCTGGGTCAGGTCGCAGATCGCGGCCAGCACCGCCCGATCATCTATCCGTCGCCGCCCACCACCCTGCGGCCGCACCGGCACAGGCGGAATCAACGGCGCGGCGAACTCCCACAGAGCATACAGTTCGGCAAGTCCACGGTCCGGGACACATCCGCCATCCAATCGAGTGGCCGTCGGAAGCCACGACCGCCCAATTCCCCAGCCAATCGCCTAGGTCAGACCGGACTCGACATGGAAGCATGGAAATACAAGAGCGTTCTAACCTGAAACAGACGTGCATAATGGGACGGGAAATGAATCAGGAGGTCCGTCGATGGCGAGCTTCTCGGTCGCTCACAACACGGTTCGCCCGACGGCCGCACCTCCGACAACGGCACGTCGCCGCATGACACACAGGAGGAGGACCCTGCATTCACGTCTCGGATCGTGCCGTCGGCGGCACCGGTCTGCACCGGGCGCCAGTAGGTTGCCTGTCCAGTGACCGAGATGCAAATTCCCATCGCGTGGCTTGATGACGAGTGCGTCGAGCGCAACCCTGAGGCATTTGCGCGATGTGATGCGGAGAAGGCGACAATTCGCTTCACCGTCTTGCCGCACGTCTTGGACAAGGCAGGCGTCAGCGCTCACGAGGTTGAGGCCGACCTGATGGACGGGATGACGCTCACACACAGAGAGCAAGGCAATTGTTTCATCGCGACCGGCTCACAGTTTCGGCTCGTTGTTGTCTCGTCAACTGGCCGTGATAGGTCCACGGAAATAGCAAAAGTAGTCGACGTCCAGTTCTCAATCGTCGCCCGCCGCAACTTGTTGGTCCGGCCGGATTCGATAACGCTCGAGAGACCACAGCGCGACGACGCACCGTGTGACCTTCCTGACCTTGTGGAAAAATTCGCAAGAGCGAGGTTAATCCTCCACAGGCGGGAGAGCATTCGTGGTACGAGTCGTCGGCGGTTAGCTAGGGCGAAACGCAAGCCGCCAGGCAGAAGTTTCAGGAGGGACGCTAAACGCGAGCTTGCCACTATCTCGGCATTGCTTCAGGTACTACGGTTGCGCGCTGCGACGACCGCGGAGATATCTAACGAAGGCGTGGTCACGGACAGCCACGTAGGAAACGCGGTCGTCCAGGTTCAAGCCAATTCGCGCCTGTTCGATCACTCAAGAATCACGCTCACCCTAGGGGATCAAGTCGCTCTGCGGTGCCGGGTTGACGAGGCCGGCTCTAACAAGGACCGCGGAATCCTGCTACTACGACTACCCCGCAGTGTCGTTCTCAAACGAGGGCTAAACGTAACCGCCGAGGCGGTGCCTCGTTTCCCGATGCTTGCCAATGCGGTCGCTGCTCGCCGTTTCACCGCTGAGAACATAGATGGATCATGGGACGACCTGGCACTTCTCCTACTCCGGCCCGAAGGACTGTCAAACCTACAGCGAACCGAAATTGGTCAGTTCCACCTGGAATGCGGAGCCGGTCCGGACGAATTTCGTTTCAATGATGAACAGAGGGAAGCAGTTGCTGGTGCGGTCAACGCGCCACACGCCTTTCTTATCAAGGGCCCTCCAGGCACCGGCAAGACCTCCGTTATTGCCGAGACCGTGTTACAGTTGGTTGAACGAGGCGAGCGTATCTTACTGGTCGCTCCTATGCACGTGGCCCTAGATGAGGTCCTCCAGAGACTTAGTAATGAGCCGAGCGTCTTTCCTATCCGTATCGCGTGGGATGAGTCGAGGGTTCGCCAGGACCTGCAGCGATTCATGCCGGAGCATCTGTCAGCGACCTACCTGCGCCGCGCAAGGACAATTGATCAGTCCAGAGCGAAAGAGTGGCGCGACGAAATCGACGAGCTAGTTTCTCTGCGCGAAGCGATCACTGAGTTCCGGGTGTACCGAAGTCAGCGGTCTCTTTTCGAGCAAACCCTGGCAGACGGCACCGGCGCCCTGGAGCGTCTGGAGAGGGAGTACGAGAGTCAGGTCTCAGAAATCAACAAGTCTGAGTCATCTGACGTTGAGACGGTTCGTGAGTCCGCAGAGTCGCTAGAACGCCTTCGCTCAAAGCTAGCCGACGTGGAGCGCAGGGGCACTCGTCCTGCTGGTCCTGGCGTGATGGCTCAACTTAGCGAGATTGGCGAACTGAGAACCAAGTCAGAGAGACTTGAGCGACTCATCCAAGGAACAGAGTCCAGGATCGAAGCGATATCTCTGCGACAGGCCGAGCGCTCCGAGCAGTTGATGGAAGGCGCGGCCCGCTATGCAGCCGAACGCGAGCGTCTTGCCGAGCAATACATGACGGCGCAGGACCAGCTGGCCGAGGCGCGAGTACAGGAGGAACTGGCCGCCGACCATCTCGTCCATCTTGTCGGTCACGAAGTCAGTAGCATTTCAGATCAGGCTTGGGGGGCGCGCGAGCAAGAACTCGCCGACCAGGCGGCCGTGCTCAAAAAGTTCATAGAGTTAGAAGCCCGCTGGTTTGAGGCCAGCGGGCAGACTCAGGGTAAGAGTCGAGCTGAATCACGTGACGAGTTTCAGCTCCAGATTCGGCAGTCGGCGAACGTTTTGTGCGCGACACCGGGCGGAGCGGCCTCACTTGACGATGTCGACTTCGACACGCTTATTGTTGATGAGGCGAGCCGAGTCATCGACCTTGAGTTTCTCATCGGTGCCAACCAGTCAAAACGATGGATCATCGTGGGCGACGAACATCAACTCCCACCATATCTAGACCCGGAGGACGAGCTCCACTTTCTGGCGTTGGCGGCGATCCATCTCGTGAACGGAGGATCTGCCATCGACCTTGAGGAGGCGGTGAGCAGGCTTGCGACGCAGTGGTACGAGGACGACGAGACCAGAGAATTCCGGCGGGACTCTGTCCTCGCAGCGGCGGACGAACTGCGCAAGTCACCAAATTGGTCGGTCCATGAGAGAGCTTTCCATGATCTTCTGCGCTTGATTGGCCGGAAGAACAAGAGTCCGGAACAGCAGGTGATAAGGCTTGTTCGGAAGCATCTGACGAAGAGCTTGTTCGAGCGGTGTATCACCACAGTGCCAGACGGGCTTGTCGCCAAGCTGAACACACAGCGGCGAATGATCGAGCCTATCGCGAGCTTGGTCAACGAGCCGATTTACGGTGGCGGACTCCTCTCGCCCCCTCCGGGAGTGACCGGTCCACAGCCGTTCGTGCTGCCGGCGTTCGGCGCCCCGGTTGTCTTCATGGATACCGCGGCACATCAGCGTGCTTACGACGAGTTCGACGACGGCGGCTTCACCAACGCCCTAGAGGTGGACTGGGTTTGGCGCGTTTGCTCGAACATCGAGCGGGAGTTGCAAGAGACTAACGAAACGCTCTCTGTGAGCGTCCTGACCTTCTACAAGAAGCAAGCCCGCCTCATCCGCGACCGAATCGAGTACCCGCACTCGCCGGCCTTCGCCAGAGTTGGCTTCGATGTGGTCGGCGTCATCGACAGCATTCAGGGCCAGCAGAGCGACCTGGTGATCGTCAGTTTTTGTAGAGCTAAGCAGGGCAGGCCCGGACCGAACTACGGGCGCTGGCTACAGGACACGCGCCGGCTCAACGTAGCACTCACGCGCGCTCGCCGCAGCCTCATCATGATCGGGCACCGGCCCACCCTCGAAGGTCTACGGGCTGTGCCGGAAGCCACGAAGTTCTACAGGCACCTCTTTAGCACGCTGGAAAGTCGCAAAGACGTGATGACTATCGTGAAGGACACCTGATGACGCCACGTCGCTCGGTGAAGGTCCGACGTTCGGCGCGAGGCAGCCACGGGCCGGGTGACAACGCGCTCCACATTTACGGAGCCGCGCTGCGTATCGCATTCTGGCCCGATGTAGAGGTCACGAAGCGCAACAGTTCGAGCCTGACCAAGCTCGAATTGTTCGTTCTGGAGTGCGTAACAGAACTTGAGACGTTCAGTACCGCGCAGTTCGAGGCCATCACCGGTTTGCCATCCGAGCTGCTGCACGCACTTTGCCGTAGGTTGATTAGAGCCGGGGCCGTCGTAAGACGCGATACTGAATACTTTGCAACGAGTACGGCACGCCAAACCCTTAAAGTGGGACGGACTTACGGAGCGGTCGAGGGCTCTCAATCATATATCTATTTCGTCGACTCAGGCGAGGTCGTAGCCCTGTCGAAACAAGATGCGAAGGCGTTCTTAAGGCTCGACGAGCGAGGCCGGTACATCGTCGCGACAGTTCCCGCGCCGCGGGAATTGGCGGGCGTGAAGAGGTCAGACCTTCTGGAAGAGCACATCCGGCTCGGCCGCATCCGCGGCGTCGACTCTGGCGTCCTCGGACTTACGGAGCGGGTAACCACTCCTGATCCACCTCTATTCGCCGACGGCACTTGTCTCGCGTACCAGTGCGACGCAGTCCTTCGAACCACCTATGAAAGCACCGAACTGTCCCTTATGTTCCGCTCGAAACCTCCTCGGCGTTCAAACGATCAGGCACGATCCGAGCCGGTCCACATCTTAATCCAGGGCCAGACCAACCTCGGTGATTCATGGAAGCAGTTGGCGGACGTGCTGGGAACGACAACGTATCGGCGAGCACTCTGGCACGCCTTGACCTCGTCAACATCGGCGCCTCCGCGTGTCTTGCCCACGCGATGCTCAATGAACACCTGGCAGCTCGACATCGATGGCCTATCGGCATCGGAAGTGGCGACCCAGCAGAACCTCGCCTCGGAGGCTGCTTTGGAGGTGGTCGCCGATGACTGCACCGTTTCTCTGTCAATGTCGTTCCGCCCAACAGACCCACGCGCTGAGCGCCTCTTCGCGCGCGACAAGGCAATAGCCAAAGCGCAGGCCGAGGACTCGGTCAATCCGATTCTCCGTTTCCTTGACGAGGGCAGGCCACAGCAACCACACGTCCCGCAGTTGACGACAATCGACGACATACTAAGCCGAGCGTGGTCGCTGGGACACTTCACGCTCGCATATGCACTCACCGAGCCAACGGACATTCCGCGTGACTAGGCCGATAAACGTCGGTGAGGTCGAGCCACGCACAGGCACCTTTCGGACAAGGCAGTTGTCGAGCGTGCCAATACGGGCGGAATCATGCGATGGCGCCGGACAGCAAGTTGTCTTCTCCTATCGGGGATCAGAATCCAATATACGCGATAACGTTGTCGAACTGATCGACTCCGCTCGCGAGAAGGTCTTCATCGCAAGTTTCCGTTTGGGCGAGGATGAGCTCCTGCGGTCCCTTCTGGAGGCAGTCGATCGGCTGAGGGGCCGCGTTTATGTCATCACGGCATGGAACGATCGTTCCCTCGCCCGAGGTCTAGCTGAGCTTGATCTCGTTTCCCTCGAAGACACCGAGGCGGACGACAACGGTTCAATAGAGGCTCAGAAGAAGCGGTTCCATAGGTTGACCAAGGCGGGAATCTATGTTCGCGGCCATGTTGATTGTCACGCCAAGTTCATAGTTGTCGACGACAGACGCGCGCTGATCGGGAGCGCCAACCTGGAGACAAGTGCCCTCACAGGCACGGTCAACCGGCCGGTGACAGGCGAGTTGGGGGTGCTTATCCACGACCAGGCGCGCGTACTCGAGGCTAGTCGCTTCTTCGCCCGGCTGTGGCATGAAAGCAGTGAGGAAGCCCGGCCAGGCTTCGCGTATGCCTTGAGGCAACGTAAGCCTGTTTTACCCCTCCCTCAGCTGCCGACCGTTCAGATCAATGCGACCGGCTCGATCATCTGGACCCACAGCAGCGGCAGCTTGATCGCCGAGACGATTCGGTACATTATCAATTCTGCGGAATCGAAATTGGACCTCGCGACCTTCAGCATCGCTGGGATCGCCGACGAACCATACTGGGTGCTAGATCCTCTAAAGTCTGCGATCGACCGTGGTGTGCGAGTTCGGCTACTCGTCCGTGGTCGCACCTTCCCTGCGCACATGCAAGAACTGGACAGCCTGGCCTCCGTGGGCGTCGAAGTCTACGGCGATTCACTGACACACGCCAAAGCCGTCATCGCGGATGGGCGACAAGGCGCAATTTTCTCAGCGAACCTCGACATGCGGCTCGGACTTCTTGGCAGCATAGAGGCAGGAGTGCTTCTCCCGGTCGGTAGCAGTGCGGTCACAGACGCTCAACGATTCTTGAATCACTCGATCGACCACTCTGACATGACGTACACTGCTGCGCCGGGTTGAGAGTGGAAGGCGTTCGGAGGTCGGGAACGCGCACCTTGCGAGTTTCCGCCTTCTCTGCCTATTGCTCCTTAGCCATTGAGTCACCGCTCTCTGGCGGAACAACAAAGGCCAGGTGTTTTCTCAGGTCCTCGAGGTCTTCACCCGGCCGATGTAGCTCCCAAATCTTCTTGAGGTAGAAGAAGGCGCGGCTCCCAAGCTTCTCGGACGATTCAACGTCAATCGGCTTGAAGCCGTGGGCCAAGACTGACTTGTTCCGCGCCGCTGTCAGGTCGGCCAGGTTTCGGATCGCTCTCTGGCTTGTCAATCCCGCCTGTTTTGCGAAGTCGTCGTCCGTGCACGCGAGCAGTCTCGCTGCCGTGACGAGGCTTACCTTGGACGGCAATCCGGTGTCATCCTCGGGAGATCCGATAGACAGAGCAGCGTAGCCACTCTCGATGTCATCGCCGAGCAATGTGTAGTCCGGCGAGTCACAGAGGAATCCTCGGGTCTCCTCAAGACGCCAAGCTAGGCAGCCTTCGATCGCCCGGTAGTAGAGTAATGCCGCGAAGTCATTCCGCCCGAGCCGTGAATAGTGGCCACCGAGGATATGAAGTCCCAGGATCAAGTTGAGCCGGCTCTCTGTCGAGTCGTCCAGCCGCCGCAAGAAGGCGACTTGTTGCCGAATCCTGGATGTAGTTGCCGGCGACAACGGCTCCCTGTAGCTGTTGAGCAAGTCCTCCACGCGGTCAGCGAGCGCGGGTAGGTCAGCCAACGCCAGGTCACACCACGCCTTGTAAAGATCGCTCACCGCCTTCCAGAATCTGGCTACGCTTGGGCTGGCCAGCCGGTCGCTCAGATCCTGATATCTCTTGCTCGCAATGTCGAATGCGCCAGCTCGTAGAAGTTCCGCAGCGCGGACCATCTCCTGGTCTCCGAAGATGCTGATGGGGTTGTCCAACAGGAGAAGCCGTTGAGTCTCGGGCCGGATGTGTCCCGTTGCAGGGTCCGGCTCGACCTCGACGTAGCACAGTTCCAGATCGAGCTGCCACGCTGCGAGCGCTGCGGCGGCGCTCATGACTTTGTTGCCGCCGGTAATATTGAGGATCACACGATCACGGGAAATGTCAGGACGTGAGAGGAAGTCCTTGATTGTTTGGTACACAACCCGTGGATCTGTGGCGTCTACATGGTTATGGAAGAACTCGGAATGCCTCAGGCGACCCGGACCAACCAGGTAGTCGCCGATCACATTGACAGCCTCCTCGCCCCTGCCAGAGTGGATCACCAAGAGTCGACGTGGCCGTAGCACGTCGTAGGCGACCACTGTGGACATCGGTGAGCGACCTGTGATGCTTATGAGCACAAGGTCCGTTCCATCGAGCTTGACATCGGAGTTGCGGCGGACCGCTTCCGCTATCAAGTCACGCAGGTGATCGAGGGCATATGTATCAGCGGCGTCCACGGGACTCGGGTGATCGCCGTACTCTTCCTCACCCGCGAGAATCCGACCGCGGCGTGAAAGTCCTGACTCGAGTGTCTCCACCCGAACACAGTACGTTGCGCCGGTAGGAGCCAGCGGTCGTGTATCCGCGGCCGTTGTGGCACGGGGTGGCGCGATCTCGGGCGACCGATCAAGGTGGCCGCCTGCAGGCGGTCCAGCGTCAACTTCGGAGGCGTGTGTCGGCGTACTCGCCAACGTGCGCAGGTAAGTACGCGTGAACGCGTCCAGGCGGCGCCGGATCCGGAACGAGGCATGTCGATGCCGAGCTGGGTCAAAGGCGCTACCGCGCCGCTGCCGCTCCTCGCCGCTTCGCGGCTGCGGTGCGGGTCGGCTTGCTACCGAGCAACCCCGCTCGCTGCCTGTCGCTCTCACGCCAGGTCTCGGGTGCACACGTTCGCCCGTCGGAGGCTCGAGACCCCGCCCGCCCATGCCCGACGACCGCTAACGACGAAGAGACAAGAGTCGATCGACGGCGGTCGGAGCGCAGGTCTTGTGGGTACGACCGACTGGACACGTTCTGGTGTACGCGGCTGGACACTTTCACCTGTACGCCGACAGCGTGCCCATTGGGCTCGCCGCCCACGCCGCCCGAGCCGTCTCCACCCGTGACAGCTGAACCAGCGCCACGACCCATCGGCATTCACAACCCCAGCACCGAGACGGCGTCAATGCCTATAACGAGGCGCCCCAGGCCGTTCTAACAGCCACCAAGATCACAAACAGCATACCGAGACGGTGCCAGAGCCAAGTTCTGATGACCGTTGACCAACGGTGCGTTGTGTGGCGCTACCAGGGGTGTTACCCAGGTAACTCTTGTGCCGACCGTTGCCCCACAACGTGTCAGCGTGCAAGGGTCACCGCTTGATGCCAACACCGACCAGCAGGCCAGATCGCATTGGATCATCGACGAGTTCCGTGGGATCCGACGGTGACGGCCTCCACTCGGGACCCCACACCAAACCTGGGTCTTCAAGGTCGAAACCGTCGAAGAACCGGAGGATATGGTCGCGTGTCCGGGGCCGGCCCGGAGTTGTGGTCTTCTGCTCGTAGACCTTGGAACCCGCCGCGACGCCAGCCGTGTTCAACCCCTCGACCGCAGCATGCGAGATGACGAGCGCGCTGCCTGGGGGCAGAGGATCGCACAGTCGCCGCACGGCGGCATACGCCTGCTCGTCGTCAGGGGCGAAATGCAGCACGGCCGCCAGGATCACCGCCGTCCGCTGATCTGGATCGAGCAAGGCACGCAGTTCCGGCGTCTCCAACTCGCGTAAGAGGTCGTCAGGACGAAGCAGATCACCGATGACCGCGGTCACAGACGGGTTCTCGGCCACTTTTTCCTGGCTGTACATGACCGCCGCCGCGTCGTTGTCCACATAGACCACACGGCAGCCCGCAGCCACCCCCTGGGCGACCTCGTGCACGTTTCCGACTGTGGGCAGCGCACCTGAGCCCACGTCCAAGAACTGACGGAAGCCCAGCCGGGTCAGATGCCTCACCGCCCGGCCGATCCACGCCCGGTTGGCGAGCGCGATCGACTGAGTCAACGGCAGCACTGTAAGCACCTGCTCGGCCGCTTCCCGGTCGACGGCGAAGTTGAAGTCGCCGCCGATCATGTAGTTGTAGATCCGGGCGGCCGAGGCACGTTGATCACCACGATCGGCAAAGCCAGCATGCATCCCTAGGCACCGTTCTCTCGCGGCGTTGATGGCACCGGACCATTGAACACCTCGCTCGGTGTCCGTCGCGAGCCCGCCCGGTGAGCCTTGCACATCAGTATGGACTTGGCATTACCGGACCGTCCTGACAGCCGAGGGCGTTGATCCCCACGTAAATGCCTATGCGGCACGGCCGATCGCGTGGCCCATACCCCGCAGGCGGCGAGCCCAGCCGGCAACGGTATGCCGCGGCACTCCGAAGTGCTCAGCGACCCCCGAGAGGCTCCCCGCCCGACGGTAGACATCCATGACCTGCTCCGCGTCCGGCATCCGCCGGTACTCGCGGGTCGCGGCCCCAGCCGCGGAACTTCGGACCGCAGCGGTCGACGGGGCAGCCTGTCGCTTCCGGCTAGCCTGCGTGTCAGCCGGAGCGGCCGTACCGCGGGACTTCCTTGTCGTGGATGAGACGACAGCCGCTGCCCGACGGCTTCGACCGGACACCGGCGCCGCTCCGAGGGCCACTTGGGCACGCGGCGGTGCAAGCGGCTGGCCGATCGTCGGCACCGTCGCCGCCTGTTCCCGAGGCAGACTCTGAAGCGATCCTGGCGCAGCAAGTGCACGGATGAGTAGCCCCAGGTCGATTGCAGGCAAATCAGAAGGGGTAAGCCCACCACCATCCAATGGGCTAACGACCAACTCGGTGATCAGCGGCTCCCCGCTGGCGAGATCGACGCGCATGGTGGTCCGCGCCATCCCCTCAACGGCGCCGTCGTCCGACGCGACAGTGATGACGTACTTGCTCACGAAACCTCCTGCGAAGTCCTGCCAGCGCGACTCACTGCCGAACACTGACATTGGCGGGTTCACGCCGGTGTGGTGTTGGTAGATCGATCCGCTTGACGATTTGGCGACCAGGGCAAGACTACGCGCGAGATGTTCGCCAGACAGTTGACATCTGGTTGACATCTCGCACCAGCGGGACACCTCGTCGAGAATCGCATATGCGATGGCAGCACGAACTCCGCGGAGGGGCCGTGGTCATCGAGATGCACCGTCCGCCGGTGCAGCAGGCCCGGAGCATCTGGCCGCGCTCGTAGACTTCAGTCGCGGCCGCGCACTCTAGGCATCGCTCGTATGGCTCGGCGACCGGCACACCGGCGAGCATGAGCACGACGCCGTCGTGCAGATGCCGGCGGAGTGTGCGATCCAGCGACCGCCGAGCGCCGGCAGATGGGTGCGGCGATCTGTTCGGGAACGTCCTGCCCGTCGCGCCCGGCGAAGGTGAGCCGGTTCTGCCGTCTCGGCTCGGCTGGCCGCGGCGATCCGGGTTGGCAACGATCCGTTCCACCGTCGCCCGCCAATCCGCTTCGTCGTTCGCCCGCGATCCGGGGCGGGCCTCTGGCCGAAGCAGTGCCAGACCCGGCCGCCCTCCTAGACGCGCTGCTGGTGGCAGTCGATCCGGGTGATCGTCTCGGTCCGCCGCCCGAACGCGCCGACGCCGTAGCCTCCGGTGCCGACGGCAAGCACCGCGGCACCGAGCATGCCGATCAGCAGTCCACCCAGTAGGGCGCAAGAGTGGCGCACATCGAACGTGGCCGGGGCCCGGAGACGGCAATACCCAGATCCTGCCGATGAGCGTCCACGTCCGACGCGCCCTGTGTGGCGATTGGGGTGCTCCGTGGGTGCTCGTGTGTTCCGGCGCTGGACGGATTCTTGCCCGCGCGTCTGGACTCCGGCCTTATCTACGATCTTACGGTCCTCGATGTCTTTTGCTATCGCCCCCCTGACCAGCGCATACTCAACCTGGCCCACTAGACGCAAGGCCGTTCCGGTGGACAGGTATCGTGATCGTGACGGGCCGCTAGCTCAATTGGCAGAGCTGAGGACTTTTAATCCTTAGGTTCGGGGTTCGAGTCCCCGGCGGCCCACCCTCTGACCTGCGACTATGTCGCACTGTAGTTGCGCGACCACCTTGCGCATGCGGTAATCTGGCCTAATTTAGAACCGAATGTCCGATTGTCAATCGGAGCACCCACCGAGCACCCCAAATCCACCGTGGACAGACGGATCTCGTTCTCGCAGGAAAAGGCCGGTCGTGCTGAGGATCTCGGCACTGTTAAAAGTCCTCAGCTCTGCCAATTGAGCTAGCGGCCCATCGGGGATCAAAGTTACCGGAGCCTGCATCGCGGTGGCCTGCGGCTTCCATCCTGCGGATTGTGTCGCGCGGGTGCTCCGTCTCTCGTGTGACAGGGCTCAGCTGTGGAGCCATCGAAGGTCATGGACCGCGCGGCGCGGGATGGCCTTGACCAGCTTGTTGGCCAGGATCAGGTCGAGCATGGACGCTTCGTCCACTTACCGACTACAGGGAGCCGCATTTTGGCTCTGCCAACGCGCCGGCAATCTCGGTCGTCGGTACCGCCGATGACGGCCTACGCCTCGTCTACAACGACCTGGCCGTCATCTACGAGCGCACCCGCGTCCTGCCCCGCGTGCGGTGGGCGTCGAGGGCCACCGTCGACGCCCACCGCAGTGCGCTTCAGGTGGTCGCCCGGTGGGGAAGTGGCCGGGGCGGTGGCCAGGAAATCCGCCGGACATCTGCTTGACACGTCGGGGCGGGCGACGCACCATGTAATCCATTACGTAATGGATTACGCCCAGCTCGGGAGGCATGGTGGTCACTTATCGGGACATTGCTCGCGCTGCGGGCGTGTCGACCGCCACCGTCTCGCGTGTGCTCTCCGGCGCGGGTGGCTTCGTCCGGCCGGAACTGGTCGAGCACGTGCGGGAGACTGCGCAGGAGCTGGGCTACCGGTCGCACCGGGCGGCCCGCGCTCTGCGGCGGCAGCGTTCGGATGCGATCGGGTTGGTCGTCTCCGATGTGGAAAACCCGTTCTTCGCGGCGATCGCCCGCGCGGTGGAGGACGTGGCGGCCGAGCACCGGCACGCCGTCCTGCTGTGCAACACAGACGAGGACCTGGCCCAGGAGGATCTGTACCTGGACCTGCTGGTGGGTGAGCGGGTGGCCGGCGTGATCGTGGCGCCGTCGACAGAGGAGCTCGGTCCGCTTGGCCAGCTCGTCGAGGCGGGAATCCCCACGGTGACCGTCGACCGAAAGGTGGGGGACGGCACGTTCGACAGCGTCCTGCTGGACAACCGGCCGGGCGCGGTCGCGCTGGTCGAGGATCTGCTGGCGCACGGCCATCGCCGGATCGGCGTCATCGTAGGCACGACCGCGGCGACTCCTAGCCGGGAGCGGTTGGCTGGCTGTCAGGAGGCGGTCGCGGCCGTCGCGGGCGCGAGCCTGGTGGTGGGTGAGGGGCAGCTGCGCGACGCCATCGGTACGGCCGGGACGATGGAGCTGGCCGGGCGGCTCGCCCTGGACATGCTCTCGGCCGCCGACCCGCCGACCGCCCTGTTCTGCGGCAACGGGCTGCTGGCCCAGGGCGTCCTGCTGGCGTTGCGGCACTCGGGCCGGCGGGTGCCGGACGACGTGGCCGTTGTGGGCTTCGACGACCTGCCGCTGTTCCAACTGCTCGACCGGCCACAGACGGTCGCCGCTCAGCCCACCGACCGAATCGGCCGGGCAGCGGCGGAGCTGCTCTTTCGCCGCATCGATGACCCGGACCGCCCTGCGGAGGCGGTCGTCCTGCCGCCCGAGCTGAGATGGCGGGCCTCCTGCGGCGGCGATCACAGCACAACCGAAAGGAAATGATCATGATGCAGGGGGAGTTTTCGCGACGGAGCCTGCTCAGGTTCGGGCTGGGCGCGGCCGTGCTCGGCGGCCCGGCGGCGGCCATGCTGTCGGGCTGCGGTGGCGACGACGCCTCCGACTCGTCCCGGCTGCGTGTCTACAACTGGGGAAGCGCCGAGGAGGGGAAGGTCTACGACCAGGCGTTCGACCGGTTCGAGGCGGCACGGTCGGGCATCACGGCCGAGAACAACATCACGCCGGTCACCTCGTGGGCGGATTACGCGGACAAGCTCGCGGTGCAGATCGCCGGCGGTTCCCCGCCGGACCTGATCAACATGGCGGTAGAAGGTACGCGGCTGGCGGTCGACAAGAAACTGCTGATGCCGCTGGGGCCGGTGCTGGGCGAGGGCGAGGTCGCCGGGCTGCTGGAGAAGATGCCGGCCAGCCTTCGCGAGGCGTTCACTGTGGACGGTGAACTCTACGCGGTGCCCAACGGCTGGCAGACGATGGTGATCTACTGCAACACGAAGATGTTCGCCGACCAGGGCATACCGCTGCCGAGCCCGGACTGGACCTGGGACGACTTTCTGGCGCTGGCCAAGCGCTTCACAGGCGGCGGCACGTTCGGCTTCGGCATGCCGTGGGGGTTCTTCCAGCTGCATCCGTGGTGGCTGACCAACGGGGCGTACCCGGTCAGCGACGACTACCGCGAGTCGCGGCTGACCGATCCGGCGTTCGTGGAGGCCGTCACGTTCGTCCACGACCTGGTGCGCGTGCACAAGGTATCCCCGGACCCAACGAGCGTCGACGTGTACGCCCAGTTCGCCGCCGGGAAGTTCGCGATGATCGGCGCCGGCCGGTGGCCGATCCCGACCTGGAAACAGGCCAACTTCGCCGACTTCGCGGCCGTACGGTGGCCGAAGAAGGTCGCGCACACCACAGTGTTCGGCGGCGCCGGCTGGGGGATCAGCCCGAAGGCGGACGCTTCGCTGGCGGCGGCGGCGATCGGCGAACTGGTCGGCACCACCACCATCACCGAGATCGCGGCGATCGGCCAGCAGATCCCGGTCTACGCCGATGTGCTGCCGGACAGCGGCTCGCCGGCCGGCAACGAGGCACTGAAATACCTGCTGTCGATGGCCGAGGACAGCCGCCCCGTCGCCGCGCCGGTGTTCTTCAACGACCTCGAGCGGATCACCATGCGTTACCTCGAGCGGATCGTCATCGGCGAAGTGTCCCCGGCCGACGGGCTCAAGCAGGCCGACGCGGAGCTTCGAACGGCGATCCGGTGAGCCAGCGCCGTAACGGCTGGGTCGGCGTCGCCCTGGTGGCGCCGGCGACGATCGGGTTCGTCGTCTTCGTCCTCGTACCGCTGATCCTGACCGTCTACTACAGCTTCACCGAGTACTCGCTGCTCACCTCGCCGCAGTTCACCGGCGCGGACAACTACGCGGCCCTTGCCGGCGACAGCCGGCTGCACCGCACGTACCTCAATACGGCGCTGTTCACGCTGCTGGCCGTGCCGCTCAACGTCGGCGTCGGACTGGGGCTGGCGGTGCTGCTCAACCGCCGTATGCCGGGGCCGGTGCGGCAGTTCGCCCGGTCGGCGTTCTTCTTCCCGACCCTTGTCGGGCTCATCTTCGTGGCGTTGATCTGGCAGTTCTTCTTCCAGACCGACAACGGCATCCTCAACTACTACCTGGACAAGCTCGGCCTCGGCCCGGTGCCGTGGCTGTCCAGTTCCGCCTGGGCGATCCCGTCGATCGTGGTGCTCGACGTGTGGAAGAACGCGGGGCTGGCGATGCTGATCCTGCTCGCCGGCCTGCAGAGCATCCCGCCGGACTACGGCGAGGCGGCGATGGTGGACGGGGCGAATGCGTGGCAGCGGTTCTGGCGGGTCACGTTCCCGCTGTTGACCCCCCAGGTCTTCTTCGTCACGACGCTGTACCTGATCGGCGCGCTGAAGGTGTTCGACTCGATCGTGGTGCTGACCAACGGCGGTCCGGGCGACGCGAGCCGCAGCGTGGTCATGTACATCTACGAGAAGGGCTTCAAGTCGTTCGACTTCGGCTACGCCTCGGCGGTGTCGGTGACGCTGCTGGTGGTCATCGCTTTGGTGACGCTGATCCAGTTCCGCGCGGCGCGCCGGTGGGTGAGCTATGACTAGGCGCCTGGGCCCCGCAGCCGTCAACGTGCTGCTCGTGCTGGGCGGCCTGGTGATGCTCGCGCCGTTCCTGTGGATGGTGTCGACCTCGCTGCGGCCGATCGGCCAGTCGCTGACGCTGCCGCCGAAGTGGCTGCCAACCACGTTCGACCTGAGCACCTACGAGGCGTTGGCCAATCAGGACTATCCGATCCTGCGGTTCATGCAGAACTCGTTCGTCATCTCGGGGCTGAGCACGCTCGGGATCGTGGCCACCAGTGCGATGGCCGGGTACGCCTTCGCCAAGGTGTCGTTCCGGTTCAGCAACGTCCTGTTCGGACTGTTGCTGGTCTCGCTCATGGTGCCGATCCAGGTGACGATCATCCCCCTGTTTGTCATCATGCAGAAGCTGGGCCTGGTCGACTCGCCGTGGGCGCTGATCCTGCCGGCGCTGCTGGGCGCGTTCGCGCCCGGCCTGCCCGGGGCGTTTGGCATCTTCATGATGCGGCAGTTCTTCCGCGGCATTCCCGACCCGCTCATCGAGGCTGCCACGCTCGACGGGGCCGGCCCGCTGCGGATCTTCTGGCGGATCGCGCTGCCGCTGTCCCGGCCGGCGCTGGCTTCGCTGGCCATCATCGTCTTCACACTGTCGTGGAACGAGTACTTCACGCCGCTGGTGTTCCTCAACTCCACCAGCGAGATGACCCTCCCGCTGGGCATCCAGGCGTTGCGGCCCCCGTTCGGGCAGGGCAGCAGCCTGGTACTGGCCGCGGTCACCGTGGCGCTGCTGCCGGTGCTGATCGCGTACCTGGCCGGGCAGCGGTGGATCGTCGAGAGCTTCACCCGGTCGGGCCTGAAGGACTGAGCACCGGACATCGCGAGGAATACAAGGAGAAACCTGTTGAACACGACGTTTCGCGACCGGGTGCGCGCGTACCCCGGCACCGCAAGCCAGGCCGCGTTCCTGCTCGGCGGCATCGGCACTGGGAACGTCTCGGTCGGTGCCCGCGGCGAGTTGCGCGACTGGGAAATCTTCAACTGGCCCGGCAAGGGCAACTATCTGCCGTTCTCGTTTTTCGCCGCTCGGGTCGTTGGCGCCGGCGCGGAGCCGGTGACGCGGGTGCTGGAGGCGCGGTTGCCCGGCCCGCACGCCAAGTCCCACGGGTACTACAACGGTGAGCTGGCCGGCCTGCCCCGCCTTGCCGAGTCGACGATGTGGTCGACGTATCCGTTCGTGTACGTGGAGTTCCGCGACGACGAGCTGCCGGTACGGGTGACCATGGAGGCGTTCACCCCGTTCGTGCCGGGCGACGAGAGCGACTCGGGCATCCCCGGGGCGGTGATCCGCTACCACGTGCAAAATCCGACCGGCGCCGACCTGACCGTGTCGCTGGTCGGTTCGCTCGCCAACGCGCTCGGGTTCGCCGGGTACGACGTGTTCGGCAACCTCAAGCTGGACGGCAACGTCGAGAACGAGCGTCGCGACTCGCCGCACTGCCGCGGCCTGCACTACACGACCGACCTGGACCCGTCCTCGGAGCGCTTCGGCACGATCGCGTTCGCCACTGACGAGGAGAACGTGACGTTCCGTCGCGCCTGGCTGCAGGGACAGTGGACCGACAACGCCCAGGACTTCTGGGACGACTTCGCCTCCGACGGCCGGCTCGACGACTCCCGCACCATCGATGCGCCCGGCTCCGAGCTGGACAACTTCTACGACTTCAGCTACCTGCGGCTGCGCGAGAAGGTCGGCTCGATCGCCGTGGAGAAGTCGATCCCGGCTGGGCAGACGGCGACGTTCCAGTTCGCGGTCACCTGGCACGTGCCGAACCGGCCCAAGGGCTGGATCGAGGTCGACGACGAGCTGGCCGCGCACGCGGCCGGCCGGTACCCGACGATCCGCAACCACTACGCCACCGAGTACGCCGACGCGTGGGAGGTCATGCAACGGCTGCACCGTGACCTGCCCACGCTGGAGGCCCGGTCGCGCCATTTCACCGAGGCGCTCTACGGCTCCACGCTGCCGGACGAGGTCATCGAGGCGGTGGCCAACAACATCACGGTCGTGCGCAGCCACACCTGCTTCTGGACCGAGGACGGCAATTTCTACGGCTGGGAGGGCATCCGCGACCACGTCGGCTGCGGCAAAGGCAACGTCAACCACGTGTGGAACTACGCGCAGACCATCGCGTACCTGTTCCCGGCACTGGAACGCACGATGCGGCGGATCGAGTTCCAAGGGGAGCTGGACGCCGACGGCGCCCTGCCGTTCCGTTCCCTGCAGTCGCTTGGCGAGGCGAAATGGCAGATGGTGCCTGCGGCCGACGGACAGCTCGGCGCCATTGTCCGGGTCTTCCGGGAGTGGCGGCTCAGCGGTGACGACGCCTTCCTGCGGGACCTGTGGCCCGGCGTGGACCGGGCGATGGAGTACGCGCTGCGCCGCTGGGACACCGACGGAGACGCCGTACCGGACGGGCAGCAGAGCAACACCTACGACATCGAGTTCTACGGGCCCAACGCGATGATGGGCAGCCTGATGGCCGCGGCGCTCAAGGCCTGCGCGGTCATGGCCGAAGCCGCCGGCGACCCGGCGAAGGCCGAGCGGTACACCACGCTGGCCACACGGTCCGCGGCCAACCTCGACCGGCTCTGCTGGAACGGCGCCTTCTACGAGCAGCGCCTCGACGACCCGGACGCCTACCGTTACCAGTTCGGTCGCGGCTGCCACTCCGACCAGCTGCTCGGCCAGTTCCTCGCGCACGCCTCCGGCCTCGGCCACGTGCTGCCGGCCGACCACGTCCGACAGGCGCTGTCCGCCATCTACACCAACAACCTTGTCGACCAGATGTCCACTGTGCACACCGTCCAGCGGGTGTACGCCCTCAACGACGAACCCGGCCTGGTGCTGTGCAGCTGGCCGGAGGGCGGGCGGCCGCGCTTCCCGTTCGGCTACTCCGACGAGGTCTGGACCGGCGTGGAGTACCAGGTCGCGGCGAGCCTGATCTACGAGGGCCTGGTGGAGGAAGGGCTGACCCTGGTGCGGTATGTGCGCGGGCGGCACGACGGATTCCTGCGCAACCCGTGGAGCGAGAACGAGGCCGGCCACCACTACAGCCGCTCGCTGTCCAGCTTCGCGCTCCTCACCGCGCTGCTCGGGTTCGTCGTGGACCTGCCCGGCGGGGTGATGACGTTCGCGCCGAAGGCGACCGGCGACTTCACCAGCTTCTGGTGCCACGGCAAGGGCTGGGGCGTGTACCGCCAACGCCGCGACGAGCAGGGTGAGCTGGTCGCCGAGGTCGAGGTGATCGAGGGCGAACTGGGCGTCGCCGAGGTACGCACGCCGGCCGACCGCGTGGTCGTCCTCGAATGGGTACGGGCGGGCGGCCGATGAGCCTGGCGCCGGACGACACCTGGCTGCCCCGGTACCACGTCA
Source organism: Phytohabitans kaempferiae (assembly GCF_042433955.1). Taxonomy (NCBI): domain Bacteria; kingdom Bacillati; phylum Actinomycetota; class Actinomycetes; order Micromonosporales; family Micromonosporaceae; genus Phytohabitans; species Phytohabitans kaempferiae. The sequence continues at coordinate 73,559 of NZ_JBHLUH010000059.1, forward strand.
CCGCAGACCGCAACTGGCTCAACGATCCCAACGGACCGATCCACGTGGACGGCCGTTACCACCTGTTCTTCCAGGCCAACCCGGCCGCGCCGGAGTGGGGGCCGCCGCACTGGGGGCACGTCAGCTCCACCGACCTGGTGACCTGGACCCGCCACCCCGTGGCGCTCGCCCCCGGCCCGGACCCGGACGCCCCCGACCGGGACGGCTGCTGGTCCGGGTGCGCGCGGATCGTCGACGGGCGACCGACGATCTACTACACCGGGGTCGTCGGCGACGGCGACGAGCGGGTCGAGTCGATCTGCCGTGCGGTCGGCTCAGCCGACCTGAAGGAGTGGACCAAGGACCCGGACAACCCGCTGGTCGCCGGCCCACCCGCCCCGCTGGGCAGCGGCTACCACCGCGACCCGTTCCTGTGGCGGGACGACGACGGCTGGCACCTGCTGCTCGGCTCCGGCACCATCGGCCCGGACCGGCACGGCACCGTACTGGTCTACCACTCGCCGGACGCCCGGTCCTGGACCTACGGCGGAGTGTTCTTCGAGGCGCCGCGGCACCTGGACGGCACCGACCTCGGCGAGCACTGGGAGTGCCCACAACTGCTCCGCTTCGACGACGGCGACGTCCTCGTGCTCAGTGCCCAGGACCCGCACGCCCCGCACCCGCTCATGCACGCCGTGTACTTCGTCGGCAAAGCAGCCGAGGGCCGGTTCGACGGGCAGCTCGGCGGCCGGCTGGACGGCGGCGACGCCTGGTACGCCCCGGCCGCGACCGTCGACGCCGGCGGCCGCACCCTGATCTGGGGCTGGATCCAGGAGCACCTGCCGCCCGAGACACAGCGGCGACTGCCCCGGGTGGGCGCGCTCAGCCTGCCCCGCGTCGCCACGCTCACCGACGGTGCCCTGACCACCGTGCCGGCGCCCGAACTCGACCGGCTCCGCACCGGACCGCCGCTGGCCGGACCGGTCACCGTCCACGGGCACAGCCATCTCCTGCCCGCCCACGACCACGGGCAGCTGGAGGTCACCGCCCGGATCAGCGGCGAGGCCGGTACGGCGCGGTGGGAGCTGGGACCGGGCCTGGCGGTAGCGGTGGACCTCGACCGTCACCGGTTCACGCTCACCACCCCGCACGGTCACCACCACGCCGGCATCGGACACCGACCGCTCACCGAGGCCGAGCTGCGGATCTTCCTGGACGGCACCATCTGCGAGGTACACCTCGCGGACCAGGCGAGCCTCACCGCCCGCTGCTACCCGCCCAGCGCCGGCCGCGGCCCGATCACGGCGCTGGCCGGCCCGGCGGTCGAGGCCGCCGCGTGCACGGTGTGGCGCCTGGCCGGAGCACTGCCGTGAGCCCGCCCACAGCACCGCGCATACGCGTGGTCGGGGAGGCACTCGTCGACCTGGTCGGCGACACATCCGGCCGGGTCTTCACCGCCCACCCCGGCGGCAGCCCGGCCAACGTGGCGGTCGATCTGGCCCGCCTCGACATACCGGTCACCCTGCACGGGCGGATCGGCCCCGACGCGTTCGGCCGGCTGATCCGCGCGCACCTGGCCGGCAACGGCGTCGACCTCGGCGGGGTCGTCGCGGCGCAGGAGCCGTCCAGCCTCGCCGTCGCCACGATCAGCGGCGACGGCGAGGCCGCCTACGACTTCTGGACCACCGGTACGGCCGACTGGCAGTGGCGCGACGGAGACCTGCCAGACCACCTCCCCGCCGACACCGTCGCCCTGCACACGGGCTCGCTCGCCTCCTGGCTACCACCGTCCGCCACAGCCGTCGCGGCGCTGCTGGCCCGGGAACGGATCCGCGGCACGGCGACGCTCTCGTACGACCCCAACTGCCGGCCCGACCTCATGGGCGACCGGGCAGGGGCACTGAGCCTGGTCGAACGGCTCGTATCCCTGGTCGATGTCGTCAAGGTCAGCCAGGACGACCTGGCCTGGCTGCTACCCGGCCAGCCACTGGAGCGGATCGCCCAGCGGTGGCTCGCCCTCGGCCCGGCACTGGTCGTCGTGACGCTCGGCGGCGGGGGAGCGTACGGCCTCAACCGGACCGGCAACGTCCGGGTCGCCGCGCTGCCGGTGACCATCGTGGACACCATCGGGGCCGGCGACGCCTTCACCGCCGGGCTCCTGGCCGGCCTCTACCGGTCCGGGCTGCTCGGCCCACGCGGCCGCGACACCATCGCGGACCTGCCCGCCGAAACTCTGCGCGACCTACTTCGCAACGCCGCCACAGTGGCCGGCTTGACCTGCGCCCAACCCGGCGCCGCCGGCCCCACCACCGCCGACATCCGCACCCTCCGCGCCGAGCCTCAGACGAAGTAGAAGTTGTACGGGATCGCGCCGCGTGAACGGTCGGTGTGCGCCACGGTTGCAGAGGCGGCGCTGGCCGCTACGCACCTTTGGTGGCCATCAGGAACTGGCCACGAGCTTCCGCACCGCGCGCTTCCACGCGGTGGGGAAGCCCGGGATCGCCGCGTCGATCCAGGAATCCGTGTGCGTTGCCCAGTGGACCGACGCTCAGCCCGATCGCCACATCAACGTCTTCGCTTCGACCTTGCCGATCCAGCGGCACTTGTGCGGGTGATTTCGCTGGCGGCGTGTCATCAGCCCACTCGACGATTGCCGGTGCCGTACCCAAACGACTTGGCCGTCGCCGGGTTCGACGACAGCCCCCGTCGGGTCGAGCCGATGCGTCGTACCGCGACCCCGAACACCCGTCCGGCCGAGACGTACCCGAAGTTCCTGGAGTCGTAGCTGGCGGCCAGATTGTCGCCGATGATGACGAGGGATCCGCCTGGTACCGGGGCGCCAGGTGGGATCGACAGGACGGTGGCGACCGACGCCGGCACCGGGTCGCCGTGGATTGCGGCGGCCCGCTTGATGAGCCAGCGTCCGTCGTCGGGAGGCGCGCCGCCGAGTTCGGGATCGTGGAGGTCGACCACGACGATGTCACCGACCCGCACCCGCGTCAGTCGGGTACGCCGGACCAGCAGCCGGTCGCCGGAGGCGAGGGTCGGGTGCATGCTGTTGCCGGCCACAGTGACGATCCGCAGGCGCTGTCGTAGCCACCAGGCGACCGCGCCGAGCGCCATGACGGCAGCGGCCGCGGCGATCAGAACCGTCGTCATTCCTACAACCACTTTCCATGGCCCGTGCCATCATCTCTGTTCGCAGGTCGGGAGGATCTGCTCGGCGCCAGGAGGGTCGTGGTGGGCGGCGCCGAGCAGAACCTAGTCCATTAGCAGCCGGCGAACGTCCAGGCGGTGCACTGGGCCCTGCCACCCGGCGGGTGGGTGTAGGTCCGGCAGTACTTTCCGTTCCGACCACCGCAGATGTTGGCGTTCATCGAGGTCCAGACGCACTGGCGGCAGGCCCCATTTTTGCAGGACTGACCAATGAGGCTGGTGCAGCCCCTGGGCAGGGCTGCCGCGGTGACGGCCATGCGCGGTGCCAGCCGTTCAAGCAGCAGGTCGGCGAACCGGTTGAATAAATGTGACAACTGGGCTTCTCCTCAGGGTTAGGCAGCGCTTTTCCCAGCCAGCCGACTCGGGGGCGCGCTGCTGTGGGACGACGCTTGCGCCGGCGTCACAGTTTGCGGCATCCCGATTGACGGATGCTTGTTCCCGGCTTGAATCCACAGCTCATGACGGTGGCGGATCAGGGATCATGTCTCAGTTGCTGGAGGGGCATCGCCGGCAGAGTCGCTGGACTCCCCGGTACCGCCGGTGAGCAGCGAATTGAATTCCGCTTTGAGCCCTTCTCAATACCTCCATGCCGACCTGTTGCTAGCTCATATCGCGAGCGACTCGCGAAACGTGTCATCACTGGACTAGCACCGGAGGCTGGTCTGCTCGGGCGGGTACGTGGGTCGGTACGTGGTTGTCTACTGCGGCAGCTACACCCCCTCGAACAATTAGCGTCACCGGGGTGTGACAACGATGCGGGCGGACGGGAGACCCGCCGCGGCGGCTGTCGCCGCACCGACCGAGACCTCTGGTGATCTGGGAATTCAATTCGGCCGCAAGCCGGCTTCAACTCCCATCCGCCAACCTTGCTGCGACTGTTCGTCGATGAGGAAGGCCCGACGGGCGCCTGCGGGCAGGGCCGTACGGAGCCGGTGGTCGTCGGTTGTGATGATCTGGAAGGTTGCGATGACTGCGTTTTTGATCGCGCTGGTGGTGCTGGTTGGCGTCGTCGCGGTGCTGAACCTGGTGCTGACGGTAGGGGTGATCCGTCGGTTGCGGCAGCACACCGAAAAGCTGGCTGACCTGTCGGCTATGGGCCCGCCGATGGACATGATGATCGGTGCGGGTGAGCGGGTGGGCGAGTTCGCGGCGACCACCACTGACGGGGAGCCGGTCTCGCGGGAACTGCTGTTTGGGCAGACGCTGGTGGGGGTGCTCTCGCCCGACTGTAGTGCCTGCAAGGAGCGGCTGCCCGAGTTCATCGCCCGCGCCGAGGCCTTCCCGGGTGGGCGCGGTCAGGTGCTGGCCGTGCTGGCCGGCGAGCCGGCGGAGGTCCAGCCCTACCGGGAGCGGTTGGCTCCGGTGGCGCGGGTGGTGATCGAGCCGCCGACGGGTGGGCCGCTCGCCACCGCGTTGAACGTGCAGGGCTACCCGGCGTTCGCCGTGCTGGACTCCACCGGGACAGTGGTGGCCGGTGAGTCCGATCTGCCTCAGCCACCGGTAATGTCGCCAGCCTCCACCTGAACGCCATGGCCAGTTCGAACGGTGGCGCCCGGGCCGGCATCACAGGGTTGGCCCGGGCGCTGGGGCTGGTGTGGTCCGCCGGTCGGTACCACCTGCTCGGGTACGGAACGCTGACCCTGCTGGAGGCCGCAGTTCCGGTCGCGACCGCGTGGCTGACCAAGCATGCGCTGGACACGATCGTCGACCCCGCCCCGGGCACGTCTGTGCTGATCGTCGCAGGGGTCGGGTTGGCGGTGACCGGTGTGGTCATCAGCGTGCTGCCGCACGCCTCCGGCTATCTGACCGCGGAGTTGGGCCGGCGGGTCGGGTTGCTGGCGCAGGACCGGTTGTTCGCGGCGGCGGAGCGGTTCGTGGGGCTGCGCCGGTTCGAAGACCCGATTTTCCTGGACCGGTTGAACCTAGCGCAGCAGGCGGGTGGGTCCACCCCGGGCCAGGTGGCGTCGGGGGCCTTCGGCATCGGCGGCAGCGTGGTGACGGTGATGGGTTTCATCGGATCGCTGTTGCTGGTCAGCCCGCTGCTGGCGGCCGCGGTTGTGATCGGGACGGTGCCAGCGGTGTTCGCGGAGTGGAACCTGTCGCGGCAGCGTACGGCGATGATGTGGCGGGTCAGCCCGGCGCAGCGGCGGGAGTTCTTCTTCCAGCAGTTACTCACCAGTGTGCAGGCGGCGAAGGAACTGCGGCTGTTCGGCGCCAGCGGCCACTTTCGCCAACGCATGCTCACCGAGCGGCGCACCGCCAACAAGGAGGGTCGGCGGATGGACCGGCGGGAGATGCTGACCCAGTCAGGGCTGAGCCTGCTCACCGCGGCCGTCGCCGGTGCCTGCCTGCTGTGGGCGCTGTTCGCAGCCGCGCGTGGCCGGCTCACCGCCGGCGACGTGACGCTGCTGATCGGCGCGGTCGCCGCGGTGCAGGGCGGGGTGGCAATGCTGGTGAACCAGATGATGCAGACCCACCAGGAGCTGACCATGTTCGACCACTTCCTGGCCGTGGTCGACAGCGAACCGGACCTGCCAGTGCGTGAACACACCGCGTGGGCGCTGCCGCTGCAATGGGATATCGAGTTCCGGGACGTGTGGTTCCGGTACTCACCGGAACACCCGTGGACGCTACGGGGCGTTTCGTTCCGGATCCACCGGGGACAGGCGGTCGGACTGGTCGGTCGCAACGGCGCAGGCAAGAGCACCCTGGTCAAGCTGCTGTGCCGAATGTACGACCCGGACCAGGGTTCGATCCGGTGGGACGGGGTCGACCTGCGCGACATGGATCCCGCCGATCTGCGCCGCCGGGTCGGAGTGGTGTTCCAGGACTACATGGAGTACGACCTGACCGCAGCCGAGAACATCGCCCTCGGCGACCTCGACAACCCGCACGATCGGAGGAAGATCGTCGTCGCCGCCCAGAAGGCCGGCATCCACCACAAGCTCGCCGCCCTGCCCCACGGCTACGACACGTTGCTGACCCGGATGTTCTTCGGTGCAACCGAAACGGAGGTCACCGATCCGGACAACGGCGTCGTGCTCTCCGGCGGGCAGTGGCAGCGGCTGGCCCTGGCCCGGGCATTGCTGCGCGATGAGCGCGACCTGCTCATCCTCGACGAGCCGAGCTCCGGATTGGACGCCGAGGCGGAGTACGAGATCCACCAGACTCTCCGCAGCTACCGGCAGGGCCGCACCAGCCTGCTGATCTCCCACCGGCTCGGTGCCATCCGTGACGCGGACGTCCTGGTCGTCCTCGACCAGGGTCGGGTGGTCGAGCGGGGCACGCACGCGGAACTGATGACGACCGGCGGCGTCTACGCGATGCTGTTCACCATGCAGGCGGCCGCATACCAGGCGCCGGAACCCTCGGCGGCACCGTGACCCCGTACCTGATCGGCGTCACCGCCGCGACCGCGATCTGTGTGGCGACCAGCTGGCTGCGGTGGCGGCTACGGATCATCACCGTCGTCAGCGCGAGCATGCGGCCCACCCTGGCGCCCGGCGACCGCATACTCGTATGCCGCACCGCTGGCCGGCGTCCGCAGCGGCGACATTGCGGTGCTCGTGTACCCCGACCGCGGCGAACGCGATACCGACCGCCATCGCGTGACAACTGGCTCGTCAAACGCGCGGTCGCGACGCCCGGCGACCCGGTGCCGGCCTCTGTTGCCCCGGTCCTGTCGGTTCGGCGAGGACGCTCGGCGCGGGCCGGTGCACTCATCGCCATCGGCGACAGCCGCGACATGAGCTTGGATTCCCGCGCATTCGGCTACGTATTCGCCGATGACCTACTCGGGGTGGTCCTGCGACCGACCCGTACCGGTGCACGCTGACACGCCTGGAGTGACTCGCATGGAGTATGTCGTGGTTGGCCTGCGCAGCCTGATCGTGCTGGTGTTCGTGGTCTCGGCGGCGAGCAAGGTGCGCGGCCGACGAGCGTACGCCGAGTTCGTGACCGCCACCGGTCGACTGTCGCCCCGGCGGGTATCTGTCGCGACGGCCCGACGGCTGGCAACGGGCGTGGTAGCGGCCGAACTCGCGACGGTGATGCTGGTTCTGGTGCCGAGGACCGCAACGATGGGGTTCGCGGTCGCCGCCACGCTACTGCTGGCGTTCACCGGCGCGATCCTGCTCGCGCTGCGACGCGGTGAGCGAGCGCCCTGCCGGTGCTTCGGTTCCGCCGAACAGCCACTGGGGTACCCACAGGTGGCGCGCAACCTCCTGCTTCTCGCGGCCTGCACACTCGGCCTGGCCGGCGGGCAGCTCGTCGTCGCGTCACCCAGCCCGGGCGGTGCCCTGCTCGCGGTGGCCGCGGGAGCCCTCGCCGCAACGCTGGTGGCCGTCTTCGACGACCTTGTCGCGCTGTTCCGACCGCCCTGACTCCACCGGACGTCGCGACTGACCGCCTGGCGCGCCGGGCGTCCCCCCAGCGCCTCCACCTGCCGATCGGTTCAGGTCCCCCGGAAGGAACGCTCCGAGGTCTGCGCGATCTGGCCATCCCTACGGCCAACGGGTTACCAGCGACGGTCAGGACCGGTTTCGCATTCTGCCGCGTTCGGCCCACGGTTGCCCCTTGGGCTGCACGTTCGTTCCATCGATCGATCGCCATGCGAACCATCCATGACGGGGCGCGGGTGGGGTACGGCACGGGAAACCCAACTGCTATAGCATCGTTGCTATGGCCTGGGGTACCGTGGAGCTGGAGCCAGAAGTCGAGCGATGGTTGGAGGGCTTGTCGACCTCGCTGTTTGCGAGAGCGGCGTTCTACGTTGATCTGCTGGCGGATCAGGGCTCGCTGTTGGGCGAGCCCTATATCAGCGGCGACTTCCAAGGCAAGATCATGACCAAGCAGCTCGACGGGAAGCTGCGCGAACTGCGGTTCTATCTGGAGCGCGAAGCGGTGCGAATCTCGTACTGGATAGCCCCTGACCGTCGGATCATCTTGCTCAGGGTGTTTCGCAAGTCGCGGATGCGTGACGTGCGGGAGGTCGAGCGAGCGCGTCGTGCGCTGGCTAGGTGCATCGATGAGGCGCACAGCGCCGAGGAGGAAGTGGGCTAGGCGATGGGGGAGCGGCGGATGAGTGAGCCCGGTGCAGCAGAGGCGTACGACGCGACGCGGCTGGCGTTCGAACTCGGCCGCGAGGTGCGTGAGCTTCGTGAGCGTCGGGGATGGAGTCAGTCGGAGCTGGCGCGGGCGTCCGGGATGACCCAGTCGGCGGTGGCTCGATTCGAGGCGGGCGGTACCGTGCCGACCTTGCCGGTGCTGGAGCGTCTCGCGGCGGCGTTGGAGGTGGGGCTCAGCGTCAAGTTCGAACCGCGCGGCGCCGCCGCCTGAGCGAGATCTCATCGGACACCGCTCCGGCGCCGTGACCTGCTCAAACGTAGCGGCAGCGGATCACCGGCGACGGTCGTGGCCTGGTTCGCATGGTGATGTCTCCGGCCCACCCGAGACGGGTACCTTAAACGCAGACCGTACGACGAAAACGCCTGCTCAGGTAGCCTCTGAGGGTGATTCTTACGGCCCCGAAGGTGTGCCGACGCTCAAGCACGCCGGCGGTGAACACGTAGTCTCGCCTACCGGCTCGACGAGATGCAGCGTCGGTAGGCCGGATGCGGCCATGGGTAGGGTGCATCCGTGTCAGGACGGACGGAGGCGGCGTGGTCACTGCGGCTTGGTTGAGGCGCCTCGGTGAGGACGGGTTGACGGACCTGCTGCGGCGGCGGCCGGAGGCGTTGGCGGTACCGCAGCCGGTGTCGTTGGGCGAGCTGGCTGAGCGGTTGGCGACGCCGGCGGCGACGGTCGCCGCGTTGCGCCGGTTGGACCGTCCGACGTTGCAGGTCGCTGAGGCGTTGGCGGCACTCGGTGGCCGGGCTGAGCGGCCAGTCTTGGACCAGTTGCTGGGCGCCGGGACGGCCAGCGGGCGGGCGGACGTGACGCGTGCTCTGGACACGCTCCGGGCCAACGCGCTCGTGCTCGATGACGCCGCACCGCAACTCGTGCCCGCCGCCGCAGCGGCTTGGCCGCGTCCGCTCGGGCTGGGCGACCCGGTCGCGGCCGGCCTGGCGTACCGGACCGCCGATCAGCTCCGCACCATGGCCCGGAATCTGGGTATCAGGCCGGCTGGGCGCAAGGCCGACGTCCTTGATCAGGTGCTCGCCTGCCTCCGTGACGGCGAGCGGGTCCTCGCCCTCGTGGCTGGTGCTCCGGCCGGCGTTCGCGACATGCTGGAGAAAGCTGCGGCCGGCGGCGAGATCGAGCCGGAGTCCTTCTACTACAGCTCGTACGGCGGCCGTCCGCAAACACCGCAAGCGTGGGCGATCGCGCGCGGCCTGCTGGCGCGGACCTCTGAGTGGGGCGGCGAGCTGATCATGCCGGCCGAGGTCGCCCTGACGCTACGCGGCTCGGGGTACGCTGCACCGTTCGACTCCGTGCCGCCATCCGTCCGGCGGTCGGCGGCTGATCCGGCAACGACGGCGCGCGCGGCGGCCGCCGCTGGCGCCGCGATGGTCCGGCTGGTCGCTGATCTTCTGGAGGCGGCGGGCAAGAAGCCCGTGCCGACGCTGCGCACCGGCGGGATCGGCTTGCGCGAGCTGAAGCGGCTGGCGAAAGTGCTCGGCTGCGCCGAGCCGGAGCTGCGGCTGGGGTTGTCGGTCGCCGCGCACGCCGGGTTGCTGTCGCTCGGGGACGGGCAGGCAGCACCGACGGCCGACTACGACGGATGGCGAGGGCACGAGCCGGCCAATCAGCTTTCCACGCTGCTCCGTGCGTGGTGGCGATCGCCGTCCGCGCCGCTGGCTGCCTCTGGTGCGGTCACGCCTGACGAGGTTCATGCCGGCACCGTCGAACTACGTGCCGCCGTCATCGCCGCCGCGTCGGAGCAGGAAGCTGCGGCCATCAACGATCCTCGAGCCCTGGCGGACCTGGCCATCTGGCGGCAGCCGCTGGCGTTCGGCGATCCCGATACCGCACCGGACAAGGCCGTCGCCTGCTGGCAGGAAGCCGCTCTGCTGGGCGTGACCGGCGCGGGTGCGGTCACTGCGGCTGGCCACGCACTGCTCGGCGGTGCCGACGACCTGACCGCTGTGCTCGGCGATATCGGCACCACCCAGCACCACGCCCGGCTACAGGCCGACCTCACCGCCGTCGTCACCGGCAGCCCTGACGCCGCTTTGAGCGCGCTGCTCGACCTGGCCGCCGATCCCGAAACCCGCGGGGTCGCGCGCACGTGGCGGTTCAGCCCGGCCACCGTGCGGCGGGCGCTCGACGCCGGACACACAGCCAACAGCCTGCTCGACGCACTCGCTGACATCGCGACCGGCGAGCTGCCGCAGCCGCTGCGCTACCTCGTCGCCGACGTCGCCCGCCGACACGGCTCCGTGCGGGCCAGCACCGTAGCCTGCTGCCTGCGCAGTGAAGACACCGCCCTGCTGAACGAAATCGTCGCGGACCGCCGGCTGCGAGCCCTAGGACTGCGCCAGCTCGCCCCGACAGTGCTCGCCGCCGCTGCCCCGCTACAGGATGTCCTTCCCGCGCTCCGCGACGCCGGCTACGCACCGGTTGCCGAAGCCGACGACGGCACCCCGATCGTGGAACGGGCGATCGACCACCGCGCATCCACTAGCCCGCCCCGCCAGGCACGCGCCAAGAGCCCCGCAAAGCGCCGGACGGCCAAGCCGCGCCAGATAGCCGCCCGCCCTGAGGCTGCCGACCTTGTACGGAAGTTGCTCGCCGCTCCCGACGAGACGCTGATACCGCTCACACCGTCGCTGGAGGCGGTACGCCTGTCCGCGATCAATCTCACGACGAGCGAAGCGCGAATCCTGGCCCACGCGATCGACCACCGCCAATCAGTGACGATCAGCTACGTCAACCGGGACGGCAACCCCAGCAACCGCACCATCGACAACATCGAACTCACCGGCGGCTCACTACTGGCGTGGTGCCGACTCCGTGAAGACGAACGCTGGTTCAACCTCAAACGAATCTTGGCCGTCGAACCCGCCGACCCCGCGTGATCGACCTCTGCGGCCAACCGCCGTCCGCCGGCGCACACCAACTCACCTCGAAGGCAGGCCCAGACCGAAGGCACCCACAATCCGTTGGGCGCGTTAATGCGATAACCGAGGTCCAGGTACCTCTCATGACCCACCTGGCAGCGGCCGCCGCGGGTCTTCCCTAGGCCGCTCAGCGCAGGCAGATGCGGGTCACCACCAGCGCGGCCAACTACTACCGTGTCACCGTCCAGAGCCCGACTGCCGGCACACCGGCGCCGGTGGGCTCGGCGGTGAACGTCATCATTGGCAAACCCAAGCCGATCGGCGGTTTCTGAGTAGGAACGGTGGATGAGCCGGAGGCAGGCCCGCCTCCGGCTCACATCCGGGGTACGCGGGTCGGAGAAAGCTCCCTAACTGGCGTCGGGGCGGGGCTCGATGCCGAGGTGGGCGCACGCGTCGCGGTACATGCGGGCGGCCTCGCCGCGCACCTGCCGGCGCTCGGTCAGGCGCGTGCTGAACGGGACCCGCACCTGCACCGCCGAGCCGTCTACAGTGGCCAGAAAGTCCATGCCGTCGGCGTCCATGCCGGACATGGCGGCCGAGGTGGCGTCCGGCTGCCCGCCCAGGCCCCGCACGATCACGCGGCAGTCGTCTGCGTGGTCGCCATTCATGTGTCGCATGATCGCCTCGACCACGTCGGGCGTGAACGGCGCCGTCACGCGACCACCTTACCGAGGTCGTCGAGCATGGCGGTGTTGAGCTGGTACGCACGCGACACCTCGTCGAGGAACCGGTCCTGCTCGACGGCGTCCCACGGCGCCGAGTCGAGCAGTTGCCGATAGCGCTGCTTGAAGGCGCGCGGCTCCACGCCGGGAAACTCGTAGAAGCGCGTGCCGGGGCCGTCGAGCCCGTACTCGCGCTGGATGGCCCGCCGCATGACCTGCCCGCCGGAGAGGTCGCCGAGATAGCGCGTGTAGTGGTGCGCCACGAATCCGGCCGGCCAGGTGAACGCGACCTCGCGGAGCCGGGCGCGGTATTCGGAGGTGGGGCCGCTGGCGGCCACCTGCGCCGGCCAGTCGGGGCCGAGGAGGTGTGCGAGGTCGGCCACGAGAGCGGGGAGGCGGGCCAGCTCGTCGAAGACGAACGCGCCGGCGACCGGGTCGTCGCGCATCTCGTCGGCGGCTTCCTCGAGCGTCTCGTACACGAAGAAGAGCTGCGCGGTGAGCGCCGTGTATCCGGAGCGGTCGAGCCCTCCGCTCAGCAGCGCGTCGAAGTAGGCCATCCCCTGTGCCGCGGCGTGGTCCGAGCGGGTGAGCTCCCGTACCTTCAGCGCGAACCCCATGGACGTCACCCCTTCAGCCGACAAGAACTTAGGTTAGCCTAAGCTCCGCCGGTTTGCTTGGTGATCATCTGAACGGATGATCCGTAAGGTACCGCACACAGCGGTCTGAGCCGCCCCGAAAAAAATCTTGGTCGGTGTTGTCGAACCGCCGCCGCCACGTTCGACGCGTTGTCAGATGGAATCCTGACGACAAGGAGCGGAACGATGAGCAAGGTCACGGCGGGCGCGACGATGTCCCTCGACGGCTTCATCGCCGACGCCAACCACGGTGGCTTCGAGCAGCTGTTCGCCTGGTACGGCGCTGGCGACACCGAGCTTCCCAGCGGGCTGCCGGACATGCCGTTCAAGGTCTCGGCCGCAAGTGCGGAGCACATCCGCCAGACCAAGGAGCGGCTCGGGGTGCTCGTGGTCGGCCGGCGGCTCTACGACATGACCAACGCCTGGGGCGGGCGCCACCCCATGGACAAGACCACTGTGGTGCTGACCCACCAGCGCCCCGACGACCGGCCGGAAGACGACGACAACTTCGTCTTCGTCACCACCGGTATCGAGGACGCGGTGGCGAAGGCCAAGGAGATCGCCGGCGACAAGGACGTCGGCGTCAACGGTGGCGAGATCGCCCGCCAGTGCTTCGACGCCGGGCTGCTCGACGAGGTGCACGTCGACCTCGTGCCGGTCTTCCTCGGCTCGGGCATCCCGCTGCTGGGGCAGATCAGGGACGCCCCCGCGATGCTGGAGGGGCCGATCTCGGTGACCCAGGGGACCGGCGTCACGCACCTGAGCTATCGAGTGGTGCGGAAGTAGGCGCGCCGGTCAGGTCGCGCTGCATCAGCAGTGTGTCGACCCAGCGACCGTGCTTGTTTCCGACGCCGGCCAGCCGGCCGGCGTCGGAGAAGCCCAGCCGGCGGTGCAGCGCCGCGGAGGCGTCACTGCCCGTGTCCGCGATCACCGCGACGACCTGGCGTACGCCTGCCGCCACGCACGCGTCGAGCAGCGCGTCGAGCAGGGCGGCCCCCAACCCCTTGCCGGTGTACCCGGGCGCGAGGTAGATCGTGTCCTCGACGGTGTGCAGGTACGCGGGCTTGGGGCGCCACGGTCCGGCGTACGCGAAGCCGACCGGGCCGCCGCCCTCGTCCGCGACCAGAAACGGCAGCCCGCGCGCGGTGAGATCGGCCAGCTTGGCCCGCCACTGGTCCACGGTCAGCGGTGTGGTGTCGAAGGTGGCGACCGTGTGCTCGACGTAATGCCCGTAGATCCCAGCGACCGTGTCGAGATCGGCGGGCGTCGCGGAACGAATGTTCATAAGCAGATATTGCCGGGGGAGACTGGGGGCATGGCCTTCGACGTGAGTGTGGTCCGCGCCACCTACCCCGCCCTTTCCGACGGATACGCCTACCTCGACGGTGCCGCCGGCACACAGGTGCCCGAGGCGGTGATCGAGGCCATCGCCGGCGCGTACCGGCGGGGGATCGGCAACGTCGGCGGCGCCTTCCCCGCCAGCCACCGTTCGGACGGGATCGTCGCCGAGTGCCGGGCCGCGGTCGCCGACCTGGTCGGCGGGCGGCCGGAGGGCGTGATCCTCGGTCCGAACATGACCACGCTGACCTACCGGCTGGCGTACTCGCTGGCCAAGGAGTGGCGCGAGGGCGACGAGGTGGTGCTCTCCCGGCTCGACCACGACGCCAACGTGCGCCCCTGGGTCCAGGTCGCGGCCCGAGTCGGCGCGACGGTGCGCTGGGCCGAGGTCGACGTGGTGACCGGCGAGCTGGGCGTGGAGCAGTACGACGCGCTGATCGGCCCGCGCACGCGGCTGGTGGCGGTCACCGCGGCCAGCAACGTGCTGGGCACGCGCCCGGACGTGGCGGCGATCACCGCGAAGGCGCACGCCGCCGGCGCGGTCACCTACGTCGACGGCGTGCACGCCAGCGCGCACGGGCCCACCGACGCCGCCGCGCTCGGCGCCGACTTCTACGCCACCAGCGCGTACAAGTGGTCCGGCCCGCACATCGGCGCGGTGGTCGCCGACCCGGCCCGGCTCGACGCGCTGCTGCCGGACAAGCTCGCCTCCTCCGGTGACGAGGTGCCGGAGCGCTTCGAGACCGGCACCTCGCCCTTCGCCGACTTCGCCGGTGTGGTGGCGGCCGTCGACCACCTGGCCGGGCTCGACCCGACCGCCACCGGCACACGGCGGGAGCGCCTGCTCGCCTCGCTCGGCGCGGCCGAGGCGTACGAGCTGGAGCTCTTCGCCGTACTGCGGAAAGGGCTGGAGGCGATGCCGCACGTGACCGCCTACGGCCGGGCGCCGCGGCGCACCGCGACGGCGTACTTCACCGTCGCGGGGCGCACACCGCAGGAGGTCGCCACGCACCTCGCCGGGCGGCGGGTGAACGTGTGGGACGGGCACAACTACGCCTGGGAGGTCACCGCGGCGCTCGGCATCCGCGACGCGGGCAGCGCGGTGCGGGCCGGGCTGGTCCACTACAACGACCGTTCCGACGTCGACCGCCTGCTGGAGGGCGTGGCCGAGCTGGGCTAGGGCCGGCGTTCCCGCGCGGCGGCCACCAGGTTGGCCAGGGCCGCCTCCACCTGCGGATACGTGCGGGTCTTCAGGCCGCAGTCGGGGTTGACCCACACGCGTTCCACAGGCACCACCTTGAGTACGGCGTCGAGCAGGTCACCGACCTCCTCGGCGCCGGGCACTCGGGGCGAGTGGATGTCGTACACGCCAGGGCCGAGCCCGCGGCCGAAGCCGTCCAGCTCGCGGAGGATGCGCCCGCCCGATCGGGCCGACTCGATCGTGGTCACGTCGGCGTCAAGCCCGTCGATCGCGGTGATCACCTCGCTGGCGTTGGAGTAGCACAGGTGAGTGTGGATCTGCGTGTGGTCGCCCGCGCTGGAGGTGGCGTGCCGGTACGCCGCGACCGCCCACTGTAGATACTCGTCCTGCCGCTCGCGGCGCAGCGGCAGCAGCTCGCGCAGCGCCGGCTCGTCCACCTGGATGATCGACGTACCGGCGGCCGCCAGGTCGCGCACCTCCTCGCGGACCGCGTCGGCGACCTGGCCCACCACCTCGCGCAGCGGGATGTCCCGGCGCGTGAACGACCACGCCACGATCGTCACCGGCCCGGTGAGCATGCCCTTGACCGGCCGGTCGGTGAGCGACTGGGCGTACCGGGTCCAGCGCACCGTGATCGGGGCCGGGCGGCCGACGTCGCCGTGGATGATCGGCGGGCGGGTACACCGGGAGCCGTACGACTGCACCCAGCCGTGTCGCGTGGTGGCGAAGCCGTCGAGGTGCTCGGCGAAGTACTGCACCATGTCGTTGCGTTCCGGCTCGCCGTGTACGAGCACGTCGATGCCGAGCCGTTCCTGGAGCCGGATCACCCGCTCGATCTCCGCCTCGATCAGCCGCTCGTACGCCGGTTCGTCCAGCGTGCCGGCGGCCAGCGCGGCCCGGGCGGCGCGCAGCTCCCCGGTCTGCGGAAACGAGCCGATCGTGGTCACCGGCAGCTCCGGCAGTCCAAGGTGGACGGCCTGGGAGGCGGCCCGCTCCGGGTACGGCGCCCGGCTGTCCGAAGTGGACTCCGTCGCGGCGGCCACGTCTTCGGAGACCGGCGCGCGGCCGCGATCGCCCCGGGCCAGCCGGTCGGCGAGCGCCACCACCTCGGCCACCTTCTGGTCGGCGAAGGCGAGCCGCGCACGCAGCGCCGGGTCGAGGTCGGTCTCCGCGTCGAGGTCGTACGGCACGTGCAGCAGCGAGCAGGAGGTGCTCACCACCACATCGGGGTAGCGGCGGAGCTCGTGCAGCGCGGCCTCCTGGTCGGTGCGCCACACGTCCCGCCCGGAGACGACGCCGGCCACCAGCGTCTTGCCGCGCAGCGCCGCCGGGTCGACCGGCCCGCCGCGAACCAGGTCGACGCCGATCGCCTCGACGCCGGTGGCGGCGAGGGCCGGGAGCGCGTCGCCCAGCTCGCCGAAGTACGAGGCCACGAGCAGCTTCGGCCGGTCGGAGAGCGCGCCCAGCCGGTCGTACGCCCGCCGCGCCTCGGCCACGCCCGCGCCGGTGGCCAGCGCCGGCTCGTCGAGCTGGACCCACTCCACGCCCTCGGCGCGCAGCGCGGCGAGCAGGTCGGCGTACGCGGCCAGCGCGTCGTCGAGCCGGTGCAGCGGGGAAGGGCCGCCCGGAGAGGGCTCGGACAGGAGCAGGAACGTCACCGGACCCACCACCACCGGCCTGGTGGCGTAGCCGAGCGCCCGCGCCTCGCGTACCTCCCGGATGGGCTTGTCGCCGGCGAGCCGCAGCGGCGTATCGGCGCCGATCTCCGGTACCAGGTAGTGGTAGTTGGTGTCGAACCACTTGGTCATCCGCAGCGGTGGGAGCCCGTCGGCGCCCCGGGCCATCGCCGTGTACGGGTCGGCGGCCGCCCGGTAGCGCTCCGGCACCGCGTCCAGCAGCACGGCGGTGTCGAGCACCTGGTCGTACTCGGAAAAGGTGTTGGAGGGCAGCGAGCCCAGCCCGAGCGCGGCGAGCCGGCGCCAGGTGGCGGCGCGCAGGTCGGCGCCGACCTGGTCGAGTTCGGCGCGGCCGAGCCGCCCGTCCCAGTACGCCTCCAGCGCCCGCTTCAGCTCGCGGCGCGGCCCGATCCGTGGATACCCGAGGATTGTCGAATGCGTCAGCACGTAGCGGATCGTGCCCGTGGCGCGGGGTCCGCGGGCGGTCTATAGCCGCTGCTTATCGATCTTCTGGCCATACTGGGAGTGTGGATCCGGGGCCGCCGCAACGTGAGGTCGCCTGCTTCGTGCGGGTGGCCGAGCACCTGAGCTTCTCCCGGGCCGCGGCGGCGCTGGGCATGACCCAGCCGGCGGTCAGCCAGGCGGTCGCCCGCCTGGAGCGTTCGCTCGGTGTCCGCCTCTTCGACCGCACCAGCCGCGAGGTGGCGCTCTCCGACGCGGGCAAGGTGCTGCTGCCGTACGCGGAGGCGATGCTGGAGCACGCCGCCGCCTTCTCCGCCGAGGCGGCCCGGCTGGCCGAGCCGGCCGGGCGTCCCATCAGGCTGGCTTATTGCCCGCTCGTCGGCGCGCTCGCAGCCCGTGTCGTGCGCCGCCTCGCCGACCGCTCGCCCTCGATCGACGTGGAGCTGCGCCGGGCCGGCTGGGGCGCGGCGACCGCCGATCTCTCGCGGGGCGGGGCGGCCGCGGCGTTCATGAGCACGCCGTTTCCGGCCGGTGTGGCGATGACCGCGCGCTTCCACGTACCCCTGACGCATGTGGCCGTGCCGGCGCGGAGCCGGCTGGCGACCGCGACCCGGCTCGCGCTGGAGCAGTTGCCCGCGGTGCTCCTGCCGCGCGTACGGCCGCCGGGCAGCGTGTGGCACGCGCTCGCGCCGCGCCTGCGGTCGCCCGCCGTCGTGGGCGATCTCGACGACCTTCCGGCGGCGCTCGACCTGGTCGCCGCCGGACGCGGGCTGCTGGCCGCGCCACACCTGCTCGTGGAGACGGTACGCCGGCCGGACATCCGTTTCGTCCCGATCGACGCCGGGGACCTCCGGATGACGTACGGCCTGGTATGGGCGCCGGACCGGGCGTCGGCCGAGCTGATGGCGCTGGTGCAGGCGGCTCGCCAGATCCTCCGTGTGCCCTAGCTGGCGGGCTTGCAGCGGACGGCCTGGACCGCTCCGCGGAGCGCGCACCTACCGGCGCCGTGCGGGATCACGGCCGTGTCACCGGCGCGGACCGCGCGTGACCCCTCGTGCTCCGACTGGAGCGTGCCCTCGCCGGAGGTGACCACGACGACCGAGAACGCCGGTTCGAGCGCGCTCACCGGATCCGGGCAGAGCCGCTCGGCGGCGAAGAACTCGTCGGCGCGTTCCGGAAAGAGCCGCCGCACGCCGGGCCGGTCGGTGGAGCGTTCGCCGCGCAGCCCGGCGAGGCGGTCGGGCGTCCACGCCTGGCGGTCGACGCAGGCGAGCGCGACGTCGTAGCCGAGGCCGAGGTGGCCGCCGGTGGAGTAGCCCTCCCGTTCGAGCAGCACCGTCAGGTCGGTCGGCTCCTGCACCTCGACCAGGAAGACGCCGGAGCCGATCGCGTGCGGTACGCCGGCCGGGCAGACCACCGCGTCGCCGGCGCGTACCGGCACCTGGTTGGTCGCCGCCAGCATCTCGTCGATCCGCTGCTCCGCGACCCAGCCGGCCAGCTCATCCGGCCCGACGTCGCGGGCGAACCCGAGGTGTACGACCGCGTCCGGCTCGGCGTGGACGATGACCCACGCCTCGGTCTTGCCGTACGGCGAGGCGAGGTGCGCGTTGGCGAAGCGGCGGCCGGGATGTACGTGCAGCGGCAGCCGCTGGCCGGCGTCGAGCAGCTTGACCAGGATCGTGGCGTCGGCGCCGTGGCGGGCCACGTGCTCCGGGCCGAGCCACCACTCCGGCAGCTCGGCGATCGCGTCGGCGAGCATCTGCCCGCCCGGCAGCCGGGTCATGCCGAGCGGCGCCTGCTGGTGGCGGCTGGTGGTGGAGGCGACCCAGTCCTCGGGATAGTACGGGTCGTCGGGCGTGGCGATGCCCCGGAAGCGGTGGATCCGTCCGG
Source organism: Phytohabitans kaempferiae (assembly GCF_042433955.1). NCBI lineage: Bacteria > Bacillati > Actinomycetota > Actinomycetes > Micromonosporales > Micromonosporaceae > Phytohabitans > Phytohabitans kaempferiae. Next base: position 92,678 of record NZ_JBHLUH010000059.1, read on the forward strand.
CGCCCCGGTAGTACGAGCGGGGCGTGTTCGCGGGTAGCAGCTCCATGCGCCGTTCCTCGCCTCCCAGCTACCTTAGTTGGCACGTTAAACTATTGACAGCCATCTGTCGCTTGTGTGAATCTCTGCGACGAGCCGGCGGAAGCCTGGGCAGCTTCCTTCCTGACCGTCGCACGCACCTTTCTCCGCATCTTCCCGCGGACCCCGGCGTGCGGGTGTCGCTTGTCCAGGAAAGCGCTTGCTTCAGTCTAGGAGCTGTACATGCGAAGAAGCATTGCCGGCGCCCTCGCCTCGGTCCTCGCCGCCGGCTTGGTGGCCGTCGTGACCCAGGTGGCCGTGAGCACCTCGACGCCCGCGTCGGCCGCCGCCTCCGACCCGTACAACTGGAAGAACGTGCGGATCGACGGCGGCGGGTTCGTGCCGGGCATCATCTTCAACCCGACCGAGCGCAACCTCATCTACGCGCGCACCGACATCGGTGGTGCCTACCGGTGGGACCAGGCGGGCCAGTCCTGGATTCCGCTGCTCGACTGGGTCGGCTGGGACAGGTGGGGATACAACGGCGTGGTCAGCCTCGCGACCGACCCGGTGCAGACAAACCGGGTCTACGTGGCCGCGGGCATGTACACGAACGACTGGGACCCCAACAACGGCGCGATCCTGCGCTCCTCCGACAAGGGCAACACCTGGCAGACCAGCGCGCTCCCCTTCAAGCTCGGCGGCAACATGCCCGGGCGCGGCATGGGCGAGCGGCTGGCGGTCGACCCCAACCGCAACAGCATCCTGTACCTCGGCGCGCCCAGCGGGAACGGCCTTTGGCGCAGCACCGACTACGGCGCGACCTGGGCGAAGGTCACCAACTTCCCCAACGTCGGCAACTACGTGGCCACGCCAGGCGACGCCTACCTCGGCGACAACCAGGGCATCGTCTGGGTGACTTTCGACAAGCGCTCGGGCACCTCGGGCAACGCCACGCAGACCATCTACGTCGGCGTCGCGGACAAGCAGAACACGGTCTACCGCACGACCAACGGTGGTACGACCTGGGAGCGGGTCGCGGGGCAGCCCACCGGGTACCTCGCGCACAAGGGCGTGCTGGACACGACCGGCGGCTTCCTTTACATCGCGACGAGCGACACCGGCGGCCCGTACGACGGCGGCAAGGGCGACGTGTGGAAGTACAACACCGCGACCGGCGCGTGGACGCAGATCAGCCCGATCCCGTCGAGCAGCTCCGACGCCTACTTCGGGTACAGCGGCCTCACGATCGACCGAACCAACCCAAACACCATCATGGTCGCCACGCAGATCTCCTGGTGGCCGGACGCGATCTTCTTCCGTAGCACCGACGGTGGCGCGACGTGGACGCGGATCTGGGACTGGACGTCGTACCCCAACCGCTCCAAGCGGTACACGATGGACATCTCGTCGGTGCCGTGGCTCTCGCTCGGGGCGAACCCGCAGCCGCCGGAGGAGACCCCGAAGCTGGGCTGGATGAACGAGTCGGTCGAGATCGACCCGTTCGACGGCAACCGCTTCATGTACGGCACCGGCGCCACCATCTACGGCGCCACCAACCTGAAGAACTGGGACACCGGCGGCACCGTCACCATCCGCCCCATGATCAAGGGCCTGGAGGAGACCGCGGTGCTCGACCTGATCAGCCCGCCTTCCGGCGGATCCAACCTGATCAGCGGCCTCGGTGACATCGGCGGCTTCCGGCACACCAACCTCGACGCCGTACCGCCGATGATGTTCCAGCAGCCGTACTTCACCAGCACCACCAGCCTCGACTTCGCCGAGACCAACCCGAGTGTGATGGTGCGGTCCGGCAACTTCACCGACTCCGACCGCCCCAACGACAGCCACGTGGCGTTCTCGACCGACGGCGGGGCCAACTGGTTCCAGGGCACCGAGCCGGGCGGGATCAACTCCGGCGGTACGGTCGCGGCGGCGGCGAACGGCAGCCGGTTCGTGTGGGCGCCGGGCGACGCCGGCATCCAGGTGCACTACACGGTCGGTTACGGCAACAGCTGGTCCGCCTCGTCGGGCATCCCGGCCAACGCGGTGGTCGAGTCCGATCGAGTCAACGCCAACAAGTTCTACGGTGTCAGCAACGGCACGTTCTACGTGAGCACCAACGGTGGGCAGTCCTTCACCGCGGCGGCGACCGGGCTGCCCACGACCGGCGTGAAGTTCAAGGCGGTGCCGGGGCGAGAGGGCGACATCTGGCTGGCCGGGAGCACCGGGCTCTTCCGCTCCACCAATTCGGGGACGAGCTTCACCAAGATTTCGAACGTCACCGAGGCGGTCAATGTCGCGTTCGGGCGGGCCGCGCCCGGCCAGTCGTACCAGGCGATCTTCCTGGTCGGCACCGTCGACGGGGTCAAGGGCGTCTACCGCTCCGACAACACCGCCGGCACCTGGCTGCGGATCAACGACAACGCCCACCAGTACGGCAACATGGGCGAGGCGCTCGCCGGCGACCCGCGCATCTACGGGCGTGTGTACCTGGGCACCAACGGGCGGGGCATCCTGTACGCCGACCGCACCGGTGGGACGCCGACCACTCCGCCTACGACGCCGCCCACCACGCCACCGACCACCCCGCCCACCACGCCTCCCACGACGCCGCCGACCACGCCTCCCACGACGCCCCCGACCTCCGGGCCCCCCACGGGCAGCGGCTGCGCGGTGACGTACGCGATCACGGGTCAGTGGGGCGGCGGCTTCCAGGGTGATGTGCGCATCCAGAACACCGGCTCGCAGGCGGTCAACGGCTGGAACCTGGTGTGGTCGTTCGCCAACGGTCAGCAGATCTCGCAGATCTGGGGCGCGACGCGTACCCAGAGTGGAGCGACGGTGACCGCGCGGAACGAGGCCTGGAACGGGACGATCGCGCCCAACGCGGCCGTCACGTTCGGTTTCATCGCCAGTTGGACCGGCACGAATGCCAGGCCGACGGCGTTCACCCTCAACGGCTCGCCCTGTTCGGTGAGCTGACCGGGACGTGGGCGCTTGCCGCGGGTTACGTCCCCTTCAGCCCACGGCAAGCGCCCACCTTTAGACCAAAGTCGACGTTCGCGGCGACCAGAGGCTGACGCGCGTGCGCCCCGCGACTGGGCAGGCTGGGCGCATGAGTTGCCCTGTGTCAAGCCATAGCTTGTTGATCTTGGTTGAGGAGGCGTTGG